>JAYTMW010000991.1:0-9445 GCA_043728105.1 Saprospiraceae bacterium
TGTAAACATTTTCTTTTCAAAAGACCATGATTTATCTTTTTTTAAAGCACTTTCATAGTAAAAAAACTGATTATCTTCTTGCAAAATAGCACTTTCGGGTAGGGCAAAAGTGGTATTTTGAGCTGTTTCAATTGTAGCTGTAACAATCATATCTGTTGCTACAACTTTGTTTGTGGGTGTCTTAAAAGGCACGTGAATCGTCACAGCTTTAGTCATAGGGTCAACGTCACGACCGATAAATTCTATTTCGCCCATAGCTTCGGGCATCGAGGGATCATTGAATTTTATGCGCACTGATTGACCCGCTTTTATGTTTTGCAAATCTTTTTCATACACGGCAATGTCGGCATGTGGGTCACTAAAACTTTTGATGTGCGCCAATTTTTGTCCTTCCAAAACTGCCGTGCCGAGGGCGATTGGAAAGTGATCAATATAGCCTGCGAGGGGCGCACGAATTTGAATTTTATCTACGATAATGCCTTCATACTGAGGGGGTGCGATGCCTGCCAAATTGAGGGTCGAAGCGGCGGTGCGCATCATTGCTTTTTGTATCATCACTTTTGACTGCACTTCTTGGAGCGGTTTGGTTGCGCCCACATTTTCTTTCACCATTTGTTGTTGGCGGTCAAGTTCTTTTTCCAAATAAAACAATTCGGCTTGCGCTAAAAGGTACTCTCTTTGTAGGTTTATAACTTCGGGTGAAGTCAATTCCATCAGAATTTCTCCTTTTTTCACGAATTGCCCCTCGTGTGCCAATATGCGTTCAACCCGCCCTTTAAATTGGGCCGAAATATCTGCCATGTCATTGGCTAATATCGTGACTTTTCCCATTGCCACAATGCCACCTTGCATGGAACGTTGCTCGGCTTTACCCAATTCAATTTGCATGATTTTGAGTTGTTCATCCGTCAAAGAAATCGTTTTTGCTGCGGTGTTTTCGACTTCTGTTTTGGGCGTTTCTTCTTTTTTATTTTTACAAGAAAAAAGAAGTATTGAGACTAAAAAAAGTATATTTTTCATTGAATAAATGTCTAAAATAAATAAATTAAAATTAATTGTTTTTTACAAATAAAAAAAATGTTTAGCTCATAAGAAATTGATAATCAATGAGTTATATGCTTAGACAAAATTAAACACATAGGCACATAGGACACATAGTTTTATATAAATTGCTCATTATCAATGGTTTACATAAAACTTATGTGTCCTATGTGCCTCGTATGTTTCAAAAAAAATGACTTGTATTTATTTGTTATTTAAGTATCAATTTTTTGTGAAATAATATGTTTTTGAAACGGCTTCATTATACATTTTTAAAGCCTCCCAATAATTGAGTTGAATGTCAAAAACTTGACGCATATTTTGTAAATATTGCGAAGCGGTGATGTCGCCTAACTGCCTTGTTTTCATACTCATTTTTAAAATTTCATCGGCTTGTGGTAAAGCTGTTTTTTCATAAAAATTGAGATTTTGAGCCGCTTTGCGCACGTCATTCAAGGTATTTTGATAGGCAATTTGGAGTTCATATTCCGTGTGTTCCAATGCTTTTTGCGCCACCACATAATCCAAAGAAGCGGCATCGTTGGCGGCATTATAACTTTTTTTCCAAAGCGGAATACTGATGCCTCCACGGATGATAGGCGGCACCCATTGATTGAACACATATTGACTCACGCTCACCAAATATTGAGGTGAAGTTGCCAATTTTTGCTGCGTTATTTTCTCCGTTTGCAAAGCCATATTTTGCCGTTGAAAATCCTGAATGGGCAGATTTATTTTTTGTAAAAAAACAAGTGTATCCAATTTCATAAATAATTGATTTACAATGACTTGTGGGGTTTTTAGATAAACAGATAAGGTACTCAATGCGTTCTGATTATCCACAAGAGACCCCCTCAGTATTTGAGCAAAATTTTGATAAAAACTTTGTAAAGTGAGCTTTTCCAAAGGCGTTATTTTACCCACTCTCGACTCCACTTCCGCTACCCTATTGAACTCTGAAAACAAGCTATCTTGACGTTGTAGAAACTGCATTTTAGCTTTTGCGTAAAGACAATTTTGATATAAAACACGGGCTTGATGCGCAATATCGTGGGCAAAAATGGCTCGTTCAGATTCTGTTACTTTCACGTTTTGTTGCAACACTTTTTCATTTTGACGATAGACTTTTCGAGGTTTAAAAGTCTGTTGTGCGCCAATGGTTGTCCAAATTGGTGATTGATCGGGTGCCATGTAAAGTTGCGGTGTTTCTATAAAAAAATCAGTGGGGGCAATTGTTTTTGCGGTCGGAATTAAGAGCCGTGCTTGCTCTATTTGCGTTTGATTTTTGGATAAAAGCGCATTGTTTTTTAACGCCAAATCAATGGCTTCTTGTTCTGAAGATAGCACGACCCCCTCAGTATTTTGAGCAAAAACAAGCGATTTTGAAGCAATTAATAGCAAAATCATAAGCGATTTGCTTGAAATTTTTATTTTATCAATAATAAAAGTATAAAGCACGGGGAGTAAAATCAAGGTTAAAAGTGTGGAAGTTATCAGTCCGCCGATGACGACGGTTGCTAAAGGTTTTTGCACTTCTGCCCCTGCGCCGTTGGCAATTGCCATCGGTAAAAATCCCAATGAAGCGACCGTTGCCGTCATTATAACAGGTCGAAAACGGTCGAGTGCGCCTTCAAAAGCAATCCTGTTTTTGAAACTCACGAGCGTTTGATTATAGACTTCATCGGACACTTTTTTTCTATGTTCTTTTTCTAATAAATTAAAATGCCCAATCAAAACCAAGCCATTCAAAACGGCTACCCCAAAAAGTGCAATGAAGCCCACGCCCGCCGAGATTGAAAAAGGCATACCCCTCAGTGCCAAGGCAAAAACACCGCCCACGGCAGCAAATGGAATCGCTGAAAATATCAAAAGGCTCTCTTTCATGTTTTGAAACGATAAATAAAGCAATAAAAGAATCAACAACAAGGCGGCTGGAACGACGAGTATGAGACGATTTCGAGCATTTTCGAGGTTCTCAAATTGCCCACCATAGGTGATGTGATAGCCCGATGGCACTTTAATTTGATTTTCAACAAGGCGTTTGATGTCACTCACCACGCTCGCCACATCACGCCCACGCACGTTGAGATTGACATTGACCGAGCGTTCAGCATTTTCTCTGAACACTGCCATTGGCGCATTTTTAATCTCAATATCTGCCAACATTTTCAAGGGAATTTGTGTGCCATTTTCCGTTAAAATCATCACTTCGCCCATTTCCGAGAGGTTTTGAGACGAGGCATTTTTGAGTTTTACGACAATATCATACCTCCTATTTTCTTCATAAATAACGCCCGCTTTTTCGCCCGCAATCGCCATACGCAAGGTGCGCCCAACGTCTTCCACGGTCACGCCATATTGCATCAAAGCGGCTCTTTTATAGGTGATGAAAATTTGGGGCATACCTTCAGCTTTTGCCACATAAAGATCGGCAATGCCTTCTATGGGTTTGATTTTTGACTCAATTTTGTTGGCAATGTCCGCTAATTGATCCAAATCATTGCCCAAAACTTTGACGATTACGTCGGTTTTTGCGCCCGTCATCAGCTCATTAAAACGCATGGCAATGGGTTGTTGGATACTCGTGTTGACACCTGCGAATTGTTTCAAAACGACACCTAATTGGGTTTCAAAATCGCTTCTGCCGTGGCATTTTTTCCAATTTTCTCTTGGGTGCATCGTCAGAATCATGTCCATTTCTTCAATACTCATGGGGTCGGTCGGTATCTCAGACGTACCAATTTTACCCGTTGTTATTTTTATTTCATCAGGAAATTCTTGAAGTAATTTTTTGGCTGCAACCTTTCCCATATCCACCATTTGAGAAAGCGAAGTACCCGGCATCATGGTCATTTCTATCACAAAATCGCCTTCATCAAGCTGCGGAATGAACTCACTACCCATTTCTCGAAAAATGAAAAAAGCGATAATTAACAAAGAGAAACTTATAAAAATGACTATTTTTTTAACATTCATTGCGCCTTTTAATACTTTTTGATAAATATTAGTTAGAAAAGACATAATGCTATCAGAAAATTTAGCATGTTGATTCGACGCATTTTTGAGGAACAAATCGCACACCACGGGTACGTAAGTCAAAGACAAAATCAAAGCTCCTGCGAGGGCAAAAAGCACCGTTAGTGCCATAGGTTTAAACATTTTTCCTTCGATGTTTTGAAGCAAAAGCAACGGCACATACACAATCATGATGATGAAAGAACCGAAGACCGCACTGCGCATAATTTCAGAAGCGGCTTTTTGCACGACCCCCTCAGTATTTTCGGGTTTTGAGTTTTGGATTTCGCTCAAAGCTGATTGCTCAAAGCTGACAGCCGACCGCTTTTTTTGAAGGTGGTGAATGACATTTTCGACGATGATTACCGCCCCATCCACGATGAGTCCGAAGTCAATTGCACCAAGCGACATGAGGTTGCCCGACACACCAAAAGCGACCATGCAACCAATGGCAAAAAGCATGGAAAGTGGGATGACGGAAGCGATAATTAAACCCGCCCGAAAATGTCCTAAAAGCACAAATAGAACCAAAACAACGATTGCACCACCTTCAAGAAGATTGATAAAAACCGTTTCTATGGTATGGTTAATGAGGTCTTCTCGGTCAATAAACGGCGTGATTTTTAAACCTTTGGGCAGGTTTTTTTCAATTGATTTCAAGCGTTCTTTTACATTCAAAACCACTTGACGGCTGTTTTCACCTTTTAACATCAAAACAACACCACCTACTACCTCCGATTTGTGGTCTAACATAGCCCCATAGCGGACGGCGTGACCTTCTTCGATGGTTGCCACTTCATGCACGGATACCGATAGCCCGCCGTTGGATTTTATGAAGGTATTTTCTAAATCCTTTTTAGACGTTGCGAGACCCACGCCACGGATAAAATAGGATTGTCCATAGCGTTCAATATAGGCAGCACCTGTGTTGGCATTGCCTTTTTCGAGGGCATCAAACACGTTTTGCAAGGTCAAATCCAGTGCTTTTAGACGGTCAGGATTGACTTTTACTTGATATTGCTTCATGAAACCACCAAAACCCGACACTTCGGCGACCCCCTCAGTACCAAGCAATTGTCGGCGCACGGTCCAATCTTGAATGTCTCGTAATTGCATCAAAGACCACGAGGTATCGTTGGGGTTTATGGGTTCAATTTTGTATTGATAAACCTCGCCCAAACCTGTCGTGACAGGCAACATTTGGGGCGTTCCGAAGCCTTTTGGAATATCCTCTTTCACTTGTTGGAGGCGTTCATTCACTTGATTTCGAGCCCAATAAAGGTCAATATTTTCCTTAAATTCAAGGGTAATGAGACTCAAACCAAACTGCGAAGTGGAACGTACTTCCATCACGCCTTGAATGTTTGTGAGGGCCATTTCGATTGGGTAAGTCACGAATTGCTCCATTTCGACTGGTGCCAAATTGGGCGCAGTGGTCACGACGTTCACTTGATTGCTCGTGACATCGGGTATCGCATCCAAGGGTAATTTTTTGAGTGAGACGATGCCCCACGCTATCCACGCCACTATGAGCGCACCCACAATTATCTTGTTTTGGATGCTCCAATTGATTATTTTTTGAATCATTTTTTATCTAATCGTTGGTCTCTTTTCAACACTTGTTTGAAAAGAGAATTTTAAACAGAAAAGTCTGTATTCGGCGATTAAAATCGCCGCTACAATGCTGTAAACCATTGAAAATCAAAGACTTATGCGGGTGCGTTTATGCACGTGGTGGTTGGAAAACGGACAGACCGTAATGGGAATCGAGGTAAGGATTTTGGTATAAAATTAAACTACGTGTTTCAATATTTTGCTGCAATAAAGCCTCAAATACTGAGGGGGTCGTAAGATTTACAGGGAAATTAAACACTTCTGCATGAGCAACATGAGAAGCCTTCAAGGGCAGCGAACCGTGGCGTTGTTGGTCGGTTTGTTGGTGGTCAGGATCGGCATAGTGCATTTGAAGAAAATGAAAAAAAGTGAGCCCTACAATCTCTTTTTTATGCTCTTTAAAGTGCGTGATGAGCGCAGGGATTTTAGCCAACTCAGGAAGTAGCGTATTGCCCGAAAGCAATTGGAGAGCCATGAAAAGGACTAAAATTTTCTTCATGGATGTAAAAGTAGATAAAAATTTTGGATTCTATTTATTCTCCTAAAATTCTATTCATTCTACTTATAATTCTATTCATTCTGATTAAAAAAAAAGTGCAACGCTTTGTCGTTGCACTTCAACTTCATCCTCTTAAATTCATAATAGTAAAAAATATAAACAAAGCTCTTAGTGATACTGATGTACGTTAATTTTGGGCATAGTTGTAACCGTCTCGTGAACAGTGTACACAATGTAGATTCTTGGGTTTAAAAAAAATTAAAAGAGGAATTAACTAACGAGTAGTTAAGTAAAATGTGATTATAATTTATTGATTTGTAATAAGTTATGGTTCTTTTTCTTGGATGATAACTTGCGTCAAATTTTAAATTTGACGCAAGTTAAATCATCTTATTTCATCAGCGTAACGTCGCCTTTATACAACTCTATAACGCCATTTTTCAGTTCTACTTCCATCACCCAAACATAGACATCTGGTGGCAAGTTTTCACCATTTTGTCTGCCATTCCAACCGTTGTATTGTTCATTTGCTTGAAAATCTTTATTTTCAAAAACCAACGCACCCCAACGATTGAATATTCTTAGATAATTGACTTTTTTGACATTTTTACCCGTGTTAGGGAAAAATTGGTCGTTTTCACCATCATCATTCGGCGTGAAAACATTTGGCACGAAGACCTTTCTTCTCCCTACAACTTTCACCAAAACCTTAGCTGATTCTTCACAGCCTTCTGGGCCTGTTGCTCTCACGGTGTAAGTGGTGGATTCAAATGGGCTTAACCAAACGCTTTCGCAACTATCACAATTCACCGTTTCTTTTGGCGACCATTTTATGTTCAATAATTTATAGGCATTTGTAGTCACGAAGGTTTGAGTGCTATCACCCAAATCTATTTCACGGTCACGTCCTGCGTCCAAATCCAAAGGTGGAAAACCTTTGATGTAGGCAGACGCTGAGTCAACGCAACCCGCTTCATCACGCACATAAAGTATGTAATTTTCACGACCTTTCAAGTTTGAGAATATGCCTGACTTATTCAAATCTACGAAAGTTGAGTCATTAAGGGAGAAAACGTAAGAACCTAAACCGCCCGTAACATCACCTCTACGGACAACAATTGCTCCTGTATTGATGCCAAAACAACCCGAATGTTTGACAGAATCGAAATCAAATTTCAAAGGAGAACGCACTAAAATGGTCGTTGAATCTTCATTTTTACAACCGTGCATAAAATCTTCTACTTGCAACAAAACTTTGAAATTGCCCGACCGACCATAATCTTTAATTGGGTCATGCGTGGCAGAAACAGTGCCATCGCCAAAATCCCAGTAAACACTTACATCACTAATCGCTTTTTGCGTAAATTGAACCCTTCTATCTTTACAAACGTTGAATTGCGAATGGTCAAATTTGGCTGAAGGCGTTGCATACACATTGATTTCCTTTTCCGCAAAAGCCACGTTACAACCCGTTGTTACGGTCTGTTTTATGGTATATTTACCCGCTTTGGTGAAGGTATATCTAAACTCAGGGTCGTTGGTCATTACGCCGTTGCCTAAGTCAAAAGACATTTTTGCGCCCACCGTTGCACCGCTCGTTAAATTAACTGTCAGAGGCTCGCACCCCTCAGTATTATCCACGCCAAAGAACGCACGGACGTTGGCTGGTTTAACCGTAACTTTCCTTTCCATTGTGTCAATACCACATGAGTTGGCTATGATTAAACGTACTACATAAGGCTTGAAAGTTGAGTCTGTATAATATGTTTGTGCCGACGGATTCATGTCCGAAGAAGTTTTTCCGTTGCCAAAATCCCATAGATACGATTTTGGTGTACCCGTTGAGGTGTTGGCAAAATTAACAATTAAGGGAGAGCAACCCGCTCCTAAATCAATGGCAAAATTCGCTTTGGGACTCGTATGAACTATTATATTTGATGTATCAACCGACACGGGACAGCCCGGTGTTGTGGCGGATAGCCATATTTTATAAGTTGTATCTTGATTAATCGTATTATCAAAAACAATAGTTCCGGGGTCTTGTACACTAAGAATTCTATTGTTACCAAAATTCCATTCATAAGTCACATTCACACCCACGCTTTTGTTTGTAAATAAAACACTCAAAGGTGTACAACCTTCATCAACGCTTTGGGCAAAATCAGCAACAGGCGGTGCATATACATTTACTGGGCTTGTCGTTGTGTCCTTACAGTTAAAGGTGTTAGTGGCAATTAAGCGAGCGGAGAAATTACCCACTTTCGTGTAAGAATGAGAAGGCTCATCCGTGTTCGTAGAATCACCATCGCCAAAATGCCATTGCACGAGCGTTGAGCCTTGTGAAAAATGTTTAAACAATTTAGAATCGCCTAAACAAAAAGGTGGTAATGGATCAATAACCGCTTTTGGCAAGCTATGAATGACAACGGGCTTAGTGGCATTGTTCGCACAACCCGAAATTGGGTCGGTGTAAGTATAAGTCACATTGAACGTTCCGATGCCAGATACTGAGGGGTCAAACGCTCCCGTCGAACCATTTACGACACCCGTGCCTGACCAAACACCACCCGTAGGTGTGCCGCCTTGCAACGTAATGATGCGCAAATCGTTGCCACACGCCGCTTGCTCGACACCTGCGTTGGCAGTTGTTCCGAATACGTCAATAAACACATCTTTATTATCACTACACAAGCCAAAAGTGACTGTATATTTCAGTTTATAGTTACCAATGCCCGCAGCCGCTGGGTCAAAAATGCCATCGGCTGTTACGCCTGAACCCGACCAAACACCACCCGTAGGCAAGGCTTTGAGCTGATACGCTACACCAGAGTTACACAATTTTTTAGGTACATCAGTGAAGGCAATATTGATTTTATCACGGGCTTCCAAGTTGCGGGTTACGATTTCAGAACCACAGGTATTGGTTGCTTTGAATGAAATTGGAAAAGTACCGATGGTCGGATAGTTAATAAGGCCAGGGTCGAGGGTTGTGGCAGTTGTTTTTGAACCACCTTGAAAAGTCCACTCGTATGTTACGGGCAAACCACCATCGTTTGTTACTCTACCGATGGGCGTAAAATCGAAAGGAACACAACTACCAACTAAGGTATCCATCGCAACTTTCGGTTTAGATTTTACGATAATTTTCTGATTCATATTCCAAGTTCTGTCGCCGCAAGTGCTACCAACAATCAAACCTAAATCATAATCACCGTTATCTGTAAACTCAATTTTAGCCAACGCTGTCGTGTCGCTTGTGCCATTGATAAAACGCCA
>JAYTMW010000992.1:0-10456 GCA_043728105.1 Saprospiraceae bacterium
AGCGCAAGTGTAATTTGTTTCATAGTTTCTTATTTGTTTTTAAAATAATGAAAAGAATTTTCTAAAGATTCGATGTGTCTTCTTTGTTGGAAAACATGGCCAATAAACGTTTGTTTTCTCAAAATTATATACAAAACTGTGTTTTTTTTTAATGAAAAGCAAATGGAAGTAGTGATGAATGATAAATGATGCATGATAAATTTTGTAAGTTGTTGATAATCAAGTACTTATAATAACTAAGAAAGGATATTTCTGTAATCCAGATATTTCTAATTGGATTTTTTTTTATGAAAAACGAAGAGGTAGTTTCCCCTCAACCTTTATTTAATCCCACAAGTAATTTAAGGTTTTTACACGTGATTTTTAGATGCCCCATTACTTGATATATTACATAAAAATTGAGGGGAAACTACCTCTTCGTTTTTCATAAAAAAAATATCTAATTTTGAATATCTGAAAACTGCTTTAACGTAAGTTAAAAATACTGAGGGGGCCTCTTAAACTGTAATCTTTTTCACCATCCCATAAAAACGCCAACACAGCAAAACGGCCGAAGTCGTCAAACCCGCCGTCAAGCCAATCCAAACACCCGCCGCTTCCAATTTATAATATTGAGCGAGCAACAAACCCGTAGGCAAACCCACCACCCAATAAGCAAAAAGCGTGATGCCCGTTGGAATATTCACATCCGTAATACCCCTCAAAATGCCGAGTGCGGTGACTTGCAAGCCGTCCGACAATTGAAAAAAACCACCGATGATGAGTAGCGATATGGCCGTCGGCACAACGGTCGCATCGGTTGTGTAGAGCGCAATCAATGGGTTATAAAAAATAAAAAATAGGATGGCACACAAAGCCATAAAACCACCAGCCATTAGCAGAGCCGTTGTACCTGATAATATAATCATTTTTCTATCTTTCAGACCCCAAAAATGTCCTACACGGATGCCTCCCGCTGCGGATATACCCGTCACCATCATGTACGTGACCGAGCATAAGCTAATGGCAATTTGATGTGCCGCTTGTTGATATTTTCCATACCACCCAATGATGACAACCGCCCCCGCAAATACCGCCACTTCAAAGAAACCTTGCATGCCCGCTGAGACCCCTATTTTGATTATTTTTTTGACCAAATCATCAAGATTTGCTTTGGTTTTGACTAAATAAGGCTTAAAAATAGCTTCTTTTTTAATCAAAAACCACAAGGCTGATGCCATAAAAATTCGGCTGAAAAAAGTAGCAACGGCGGCACCCAAAACGCCCAATTGTGGAAAAAAACCAATGCCATGTATCAACAAATGATTTAAGCCAATATTGAGTAAAAGGGCAGAAAGAGTCACGTACATGGCCAATTGGGTTTTGCCCAATCCGTCACTCAATTGTCGCAAAGCGGCAAACAAAAAAAGGGGTATCACGGACAATGTAATAATCCAAGAGAAAGGTCTTGCCAACGCAATGACTTCTGCATCTTGACCCAATGACGATAAGAAAAAGCTCAAAATCAAGCATAAAACAAGCGTTATGACACCCAGAATCAAAGCAACTCGGAGGGCAGCGTGAAACAAATGATTTATTTCTGAACGATTTTCTTCGGCTTCTGCCTTAGAAATCATCGGTGCAACCACGCCCAAAGCCAATAATCCAACTACCGCAAAAGTAAAAAAAAGACTGTTCGACAAACCCGATGCGGCAACCGAAATAGCACTCTTTCCTTCAATTTGACCTACCTGAATGGTGTCCGCAACGCCCATGCCCACGATGCCCAATTGACTGATGATAATGGGCAAACTAAGGCGAAACATTTCAGACGCTTCGGTTTGATATTTTTTTAAAACACTTGTCATATAAGAAATTTGTTGCAATAAGCCACAAAGATAGATTTTTTAACGCCTATTTCTTGATGAAACGACCAAAATACTGAGGGGCCTCTAATTCCACTTTGGCACTCTACAAGAAAAAAAAGACCAAAAGGATTGATTGTATTTTTAAAAAGAAAATTTTTTAATTTTCTTTTTAAAAATACAATCAATCCAAAAAAATCCCCTAAGCACGCCTTTTGCGAAGCAAAACAGTGAGTAAATATCCAGAGTTGCAAAGTGCCAAAGTAGAACTAAGCAAATTGTGATAAGTCTTTTTTCTGAATCGCCGCCGCCATGAGGTCGGGAAAACGGTCGGGTGTGCAAGCAAAAGACGGAATATCCATGTTGGCAAATTGCGCTGCAATGTTTTTATCAAAAGACGGTTTCCCCTGGTCGCTAAGTGCCAAAAGAGTGATAAAAGTCACACCCGATTCTCGAATGGTTGAGGCTTTTTTAAGCATTTCTCCTACGTTTCCACCTTCAAAAAGGTCAGAAATCAAGATTAAAATGGTTTCCGAAGAGTTTTGAATCAAACCTTCGGTATAAGTCAAAGCTTTGTGAATATCGGTGCCGCCGCCGAGTTGCGTGCCAAACATGAGGTCAACGGGGTCTTTCAAGTCCACCGTCAAATCCACCACTTCGGTATCAAAAACGACCATGTGTGTTTTTACCGCCCGCACCGAAGCCATCACGGCCCCAAAAATGGACGCATAAACCACCGAAGCCGCCATCGAACCACTTTGATCGACCAACAAAATAATATTTTTCAAAGATTGCCCCTTGCGCCCACGCCCAATCAAGTGTTCGGGAATAATGGTTTTCAAATCGGCTTGATAGTTTTTCAAATTGGCTCGAATGGTTTGATGCCAATCTATCTCATTGTATTTTGGTTTTCGATTTCTCACGGCACGGTTCAAAGCCCCTCGAATCGCTTCACGCAAGGGTTGCGCCAACTGTTTTTCTAAATCTTCAACCACCCTGCGAATCACCATGCGAGCCGTTTCACGGGTGTTTTGCGGCATAGCTTTATTGAGACTCAAAAGGGTGGCAACTAAATTGACATCGGGTTGAAGATTTTCCAATGTTTCAGGTTGCAGAAGGAGTTGTTTTAGATTCAATCGGTCAATCGCATCTTTTTGCATGAGTTGAACGGTTGAAGTCGGAAAATACTTTCTTATATCGCCCAACCAACGATTGATATTGGGTGAAGAACTGCCCAAACCGCCCGTTCTATCGGAGTCATAAAGCGCATCCAAAACACCATCCAAACCCATCATTTCGCCTTCAAGTGGCACGGATACTGAGGGGTCGGCTTGCTTACCCAAAATGAGCCGCCACTTAGTTAGTTTTTCACTTTTATCAATATCCGTTTCGGGCATGTCGAATTTTTATGTAGCGGCTGATTTATCTGCCGCACGGTATAAGTAATTGATAATCAACTTTTTATATTTTCGTCGGCAGATAAATCAGCCGTTACATTTGGGTTTGGGGCGGCAGATAAATCAGCCGCTACACGCTTACTACGCTTCATTTTTTCATCTCTATCAATCGTCTTTTTCTTCATGTTATCAATGTCTTTATTGCGGTGCAATTCAATGGGTTTGCCCAACAAATCTCGAATCACAACCGATGCACACACGCCCCCAAAAGCGGCAGGAATGTAAGAAATAGTGCCATAAGCCGACTTTTTGAAGTTAGAACCATCGGTGTGCATGAGACTTTCTTTGGGTGCGGGTTCGTCACTAAAAACGGTGACTAAACCCCGCAAAATGCCCTTTTTTTTCAATCTTTTACGAATATACAAGGAGAAATGACACGTATAAGTATCCCTCAAATCGGCTACTTTGATGCGGGTTGGGTCCATTTTTCCACCTGCACCCATCGAACTAACAATTTTCAAGTTCAAGCGTTTGGCGGAAGTTATCAAATATAATTTTGGTGTAACGCTATCAATGCAATCCATCACATAGTCGTAGGCGGCGGCTTTGCAAATCTCGTCTGCCATTTCGGGTGTCAAAAACTCTTTGATAACTGTCAATTTTAAATCGGGATTTATGGCTATCAAACGCTCCGCCATAATGTCCGCTTTTGACACACCGTGATTGGTTGCCAAAGCGGGCAATTGTCGGTTTCGGTTGGTTGGGTCAACTACATCGCCATCCACAATCGTCATAGTGCCTACGCCCGCACGAGCGATGAACTCCGCCGCAAACGAACCCACACCGCCCAAACCGACGACCAAAACGTGGGCTTTGTTTAAAGTCTCAATACCCGACTCGCCCACTAAAAGTTGTGAGCGTGAGAGCCAACTTAGATTACTCATTTAATTGAATGATGAGTTATAAATGATAAATTATGAATGTGTAATTTATTGGTAATGAAGGATTTATAATGAAATCATAAAAAATACTGAGGTGGTAAAAACAAAAAACTACCCTCATTAAAATTTTTATAGTCTTATTCATCATCTTCATCATCATAGTCTCCATATTGACTCGGACTTTCTCCAACAGATTCAACAATTTCAGCCTCATCGGGTTCGTCTTCATCAGGCTTAATAGATAAGACAGTTATATAAAACTCCCAGCCATCGCCAAAATCAAAAAGATATAAAAACTTTTTTCCTTCAGAAAGACCTGCCGAACCGATTGTTACTTCATGTGTAAAAATATCACCATCACCGTCAGGTGCCCAATAAACTTCACCTTTTCTTGACCACCGTTTTCCGTCCATAAAAAAAGCGTATAAGTGGTCATTGTAAAAATCAAAAGCCTCTTGTATAGTATCATGCAAATCATCAAAAGTAGCATTCCCTCCAATTTTTATGGTTCGATAAAGATTGTGCGCCAATGATACTTTTAAATAATAACAACCATTAACAATCTCTCTCTCATCAAAAGGTATTGGCGGTTTAATCAATTGATTTTCAATTTTCAAACCCTTAAAATGAGGTAAAAAAGCATCCACAAATTTCTCTTTATTAACTTTTTCCTCTTTCGCTGTATCTTCATCATAAATATTCTTAATACCTAACAAAGAAAATAAACCATCATCATAATTATCATTGTTCCATTGATACAAAGGACGATTAAACATCAAAATTGAAATCATGGTCTTACCCAATGGCAGAAGGGTCGTGCTTTCGTATGGAAAAGCATATCTTGTAGGGCGTGCCGTTAAGTTAGTATCCCAATCCAGTTCGATAAATCCAAAGGCTTGAAAAAGCTCTGCGACAAAGTAATCCGACGGCCCTTCTAATTGCCCTTTTCGCTTCAAATCGCTATCGCTAACAGTGATTTTTTTACCAACAAGTTGATCAGTAAGTATCTTATAAAAATCAACTGACCAAAAAGAACGACAATCGTAGGCTTCATCCCAATCCAAGTAACACCAAAAAGTTTCTAACAAGAAAAAATATTTTTCGTCGTCACTGAGCGCATCATAAGCCTTAATGCTATTCTCTTTTACAAGAAGTGTATTTTTTCCGTTTTTCGGATTGGTATTGATTTCAAAAAAATTACCCAATTTGGCTATATAAAAAAAGGTATTAAGTAAGCTAAACGACCTTTGTTGAAATTTCGCCGAAATAAAAGTTGTTTGATAACTCTTCATGCGCTCATTGATAGCTACTAAATCAACACCTTTGAGGACAGCTTTATCATTCGTTACAGGCAATGCTGGATGCTCACACAAGTATGTGATAAATCTATCAAAATCTGTTAGAATAAGTTGGTCAGAGAAATACAGTTTCATCTTCTACACTCTTTAATCTTTGAAAATTTAATTTTTTACGTAAAAATACTGAGGGGGTACTTCATAAAACTTTGACTATCAACTTCTTATCTATTAAAAACCTGCAAGATTCCGTAGAACCTTGCAGGTCAAATATCAGAATAAATATTTAAAAATAAGTGCGGAAACAAAATTAATTAGAAACAAAATTAGTTATAATCTATTGATTTTCAATGAGTTATATCAAGGTCTCAATACTAAAATCTATTATCTCAATACTTACTAAATATTACCCATGCTTTTGCGCAAACTCCGCCATCAAATCCGCCAAAAACTTCACGCTCTTAATCGGCATAGCGTTGTAAGTGGAAGCACGGAAACCACCGACTGAACGATGTCCTTCGATGCCCGAAACGCCTTGTTCCTTAGCAAATTTGCCAAAAAGTGGCTCTAAATCACGGTTATTCATCGTGAAACAGATGTTCATCAAAGAACGGTCACGCTTTTCAACATTGCCTTTGAATAGTGGATTTGTGTCAATTTCTTTATACAAAACATTCGCTTTTTTCTTATTATGTTTTTCCATCGCTTCCAAACCACCCATTTCTTTAATCCAACGCAAGGTGAGCATACACACGTATATAGCGAACACGGGCGGCGTGTTGTACATAGATTTTTCTTTGATAAAAGTACGATAATCCAACATCGCAGGAATTTGGCGACTCACCGTACCCAACATATCTTTACGAACAATCGCAATTGTGACACCCGCAGGGCCTAAGTTCTTTTGCGCACCCGCATAGATAAGACCAAATTTTGAGGCATCAATCGGGCGGCTCAAAAAGTCAGATGACATGTCGCACACAATCGGCACATTACCCGCTTCGGGAAACCAATTCGTATATTCCGTACCATATATTGTGTTGTTGCTCGTCAAATGCAAGTATTTTGCATCTTGTGGCACCTTATATTTGCGAGGAATATTGTCGTAAGTCGTCCCTTTTGAAGAAGCCAACACCTCGATATTGCCAAACTGTCCGCCCGCTTCAATCGCTTTTGACGACCACGTACCCGTGTCCACGTAAGCCGCTTTTTCATTCTCGTTCAAAAAATTCATGGGTGCCATGAAAAATTGAGCAGAAGCACCACCCGTGAGCCAAACCACTTCAAAATCATCCGACAAGCCAATCAAATCTCTAATAGATTGCGTCGCTTCGTCCACAACTGCGCCAATATCTTTACTACGGTGGCTCATTTCCAAAACAGACATGCCTGTTCCGTTCATATTTAACACACCTTTTGCGGCTTCTTTAATAACAGATGCGGGTAAAATAGCTGGCCCTGCACTGAAATTATGAATTTTTGTTTGGGTAGATTTCTTAATTAAAGTTTCCATAATTAACTGATTATCAATGGATTAAAAATGACTTAAAAACAAATATAACACCTAATCTGTTCAGATGTTTTCAATAACGCCGCAAAGTTAAATCTTTCCTAAATCAAAAACTAAGGATTTTGGATAAAATACTGAGGGGGTCGAAGTATGTGGATAAAACAGACTTCAAAACAATATATCCATGCTGTCGTAAGAATTAAATAGAAAAAACTAATTTTGCCGCTTGTTAAAAATAATGGACAGTTAAAAAACGTCTATTCTGATTTGAATCTAATCGTATGACATTGAGTATCAATTATTTAGCATAAAAAATATTCAATTAAACATACCCAATACTAAAAGACAGTGTTAAATTTAAAATTCTTTTTTCATTTCGGTCGCTACCTCACGTTGCTCAAAACATCGTTGGCTCGGCCTGAAAAATTCCGCATGTATTGGAACGAAACCATGCGTCAAATGAATGACATCGGCATTGGTTCATTGGTTATCATTGCCTTGATTTCGGTTTTCATTGGTGCAGTAGCGGCAGTGCAATTTTCATATCAATTGAATGGGCAGTTAGTACCAAAATATTACATTGGCTACATCGTCCGTGACTTGTGTATCGTGGAGCTTTCGCCCACGGTTTCATGCTTGGTTTTAGCGGGTAAAGTGGGGTCAAATATGGCATCTGAAATTGGAGGTATGCGTCAAAAAGAACACATTGATGCCATGGAAGTCATGGGCGTAAACACGGCGGCCTTCCTCGTTCTGCCTAAAGTGATTGCGGCGTTGTTTGTCATTCCGTTGCTGGTTGCCATTTCGGCATGGTTGGGTATTTTGGGTGGCTACGTGTCGAGTGTACCAACGGATTTGCTCTCACACGGCGACTATGTGCGGGGATTACGCTCGTTTTTCATACCTTATAATGTGTTTATGATGTTCGTAAAAGCGATTGTTTATGCGTTTTTACTAACGTCAATTTCTTGTTATCAAGGATATTACGTAAAAGGCGGTAGTATTGAGTTGGGTCAAGCCAGCACCAACGCCGTTGTTTACAGCGACATTGCCATACTCTTAGCGGATTTAGTTATTACCATCATTTTGATATTTTAAGATTTTTAGTAAAAAAAGTTAAAATACTGAGGGGGTATCTTGCATTGTTAATTAAAGAAAATGATAAGAACAGAAAATATAAAAAAAACATTTGGCGAACAAGAGGTTTTGAAAGGCATTTCAACCACTTTTGAAGCGGGCAAAACCAATCTGATTATTGGTCGAAGTGGTGCAGGTAAAACTGTTTTGCTTAAAACCCTTATTGGTTTAGTGCAACCCACAAGTGGTATTGTTTGGTATGATAAAATAGACTTCACGCATGTAACCAAAGAGCAAATGCGCACCATTCGGATGCAAGTGGGGATGCTTTTTCAAGGTTCAGCCTTGTTTGATTCGATGACAGTCGAGCAGAACATCAGTTTTCCTTTGGATATGTTTACCACCATGACCCGCAAAGAGAAAGATGATCAAGTTAATTTTTGTTTAGAGCGGGTGAGTTTGGGCGGCGCAAATAAAAAATATCCTTCCGAATTGTCGGGCGGTATGCAAAAGCGGGTGGGTATTGCGAGAGCTATTGTCTTGAATCCAAAATACCTTTTTTGCGACGAACCGAACTCTGGTCTCGACCCAAAAACATCCATCGTGATTGATGAATTGATTAAAGATATTACGATTGAAAAAAATATAACAACCGTCATCAACACCCACGATATGAACTCGGTTATGGAAATTGGTGACAATATTTGCTTCGTGCATCAAGGCATGCTCGAATGGCAAGGCACGAAAGAGGCCGTTTTGGAAAGCACGAATAAAGAGTTACAATCTTTTATTTTTGCGTCTCCGTTTCTTCAACGTTTGCGAGATAGGGCATTGGGGAATCCTCAAATACTGAGGGGGTAAGAGAAATAGGCAATAGGTAAAAAAAAGTGTATAATCTTCTGATTACGAAGGTCATACACTTTTTTATTTTTTATAATATTAGTAAAATTACTTCTTTTTAAAATCTAAAAAATTGGTAGAAATGCTCACGTGATTCAATGAACCTGCCACGTGCTGACGACCCAAACCGTAGTCAATTCTAAACCGATTGACTTTGAAACCGACCCCAAAAGAAAACCCTGCCGTGCTGCGGGTGTTATTGACATTCAACTCCTTGCGCACTTGGTGACTGTAACCAAAACGAATGCGAAAATTCTCACTTTTGCCAAAAACCAACTCGCCACCCAGATTGATGTGGCGAAACAAATTATCTGAAAATTTTGATAATGCACTTGGCTCTTGCGGAGCTTCACCCAAAAGAGAAACCTCATTTTCAAACGCATTATTGTAGCGCAAATCCCACCGATTCAAATCATGTAGCACAACTGAAAAACGGAAGGGCGCACGGTTTAGTTTTTTTGTAAAACCCACCTGCACATCCAAAGGCAATTCCTCTCTTCTATCAGGCGTGTAAGTCGAAAGTTGGGTGCCGATATTTTTAAAAACAACGGTAACACCCATATTTTTTTCAGGGTCGAAATAAGCACCCGCCAAATCAGCGGCTATGCCCGTAGCCTTGTATGCTTCTAATTGAGAGGTAATAAATTTTAGATTCATACCCACCGAAAGTCGCTCATTGATGGCATGACCTGCCCCCAACGTGATGGCATATTCAGCGGCTCTGAAATCGCCAATGATGTTTCCAAGTTCATCCGTTTGCTTAAAATTACCGTAACTTATGTATTGAATCCCCGCCTGAAAAGTCGTTTTTAATTTATCTACGTGATAACCATATCCAAAATATCCTGTACCCACACCACCCAAAAGAAAATCGTGATTGTAAGATAAACCATTGTGCATCAAGGCATTATACATAGAAGGATTTGTGTATCCGATGGCCAAGTCATCATCTTTTTGCGCAATTTGGCTCTTGCTCAAACCCGTCAAACGGGCAGAGGCAGACTGTTTCAGAAAACCAAAAGTATATTGCCCTCCGATTTGCGCCGAAGCGTCAAAAAAGGTGAAAATACTGAGGGGTATCCCTAAAAAAATAATGAAAATGTATTTAGAAAAGAAAGGAATTCTAAGTAGAAAATTTTTCATTCGCAGTGAGTTTGTTTTGGATTCTTAAAAAAAAATTACGCACAAGGCTATAAGTAATGCCTTGTGCGTAGAGGGGTAAAGATAGCAATTGTCCTTTCGTTTTTTTATCAGAATAAATAAAATTTATAAAGAATAAATAGAATCATATCATTCGAAATCAATCAAGAAACAGTTTTTTTTCAATATTTTTGATTGCATTTCATACTTTATAAGTGCAAAGACATAATTATTTGATATTAAACACATAGGCACATAGGACACATAGATTTATGTAACTCATTGATAATCAAGACTTTAACTTAAACTATGTGTCCTATGTGCCTATGTGTTTAATTTTGTCTAAGCACTT
>JAYTMW010000993.1:0-8355 GCA_043728105.1 Saprospiraceae bacterium
ATTTGTCCGAATCAAAATGTAGTGTTGAAAGTATCGGGTTACACGGGTAAGATTCTTAATTGGCAATCAAATCCAATCGTTTCACCGGTTTGGGTCAACATCCCAGGTACGGCTAATAATATCAATTTGACAGTTAATGGTTCTTCAATTGCTACCACTACATTCTTCCGTGTCTGTATCTGTAGTCCATTGAGTATCTGTACGGGGCCAGCAGCTTTGGCTTATTCTTCAGTGTTCAGAGTGTCTAAGAAAACAAACTGCGCACCGCCTCCACCAGCACCAGCACCGCCATCGTCTTTGGTTCAAAATACCAATGCGCCAGGTAGCAATGCTGTCATCAGCAAAGCGTTCCCAATTCCGACCAACCATCGGGTGACGCTCGAAATTGAAGGTGCTTCTGAGGGTGATGCTCAAATAGAAGTTTTGGACTTGATGGGTAAGGTAGCTATCAAAGAGACAAGATTCTTACAATTTGGTACAAACGAAGTGTCATTCGACATCAGTAAATTATCAAGTGGTATCTACATTGTTAAATTTATGGATAGTGAAAAACATCAGTCTTCTATTAAAATAACTAAGGCAAATTAAATCTTATTCATAAACTTAGTTATTGGTTTAATGCCTCTTACAAGTGGCTATCTGACTTCGGTTGGATAGCCGCTTTTTTTGTTTTGAGCACTTTTGGACTGAAATGAATTGGTTGGAGGATAAAATTTGAAAAAAAAATTGCTTTTTTCAAATTTTTTTCAAATTTTTTTCAAAAAGCTACCCCCTCAGTATTTTACCAAAATTTAGGTATTTTTTGATTAAAAATCATTTTAATTTTTATATACAATAGTTTGATAATCAACATTTTATGAAAAAATCGAAAAATAATGGTAAGAAATATAGTTATTAGATTTTTTATTTTAAAAAAAAAATCTATCACTTGATGAAATATTTTAATAAAAAATAACAAAAAATAATTGCAACTTTGGAATGTAATAACATAGATTTGCATTGTTAATGAAATTTAAACCCTAAAATATAAAGTACGAAACTATGAAAATAATAATATTTTGTCAACCTCAACTGCTTCTCCCAATTCTCAATTTAGTTTTTCCTTTTACTGTTTTTAGTAGAACCGATTTCCCATTTATTAAATTTTTCGATGACGCTATTGCAATGTATTAGCCATCGTAGTCCTATTTTTTACTTGTTAAACCTAATTTACAATCATGGATAACCCAACTAAATTATTCTTTTTCCGAAAATTCCATTCCATACCGATTTCAATGAGATTGAATGACCTCTCGCATGAAAGGTTATTCCTTAATTCGTAAACTTTTTTGTAACCCTGGTCTGTTCGACCAATTTCAAATCTATCAAAAAAATGAAGCAAACTAACTTCACTTGGGGTCGTGTACCCCTCAGTATCCTTATGTTTTTGTGTCTGGGTTTTTCGTCCACATTTGCCCAAACACATGACCATCAAATGTGCGGAACAATGGAGGTTCTACAGCAACAGCTTAAATCTAATCCTGCTCTAAAACAAACTATGGAAGCCATTGAGCGGCAAACACAAGAATTTGCCTCAAAACCTCAGTTGCGAACACGAGCAGTTGTAACAATTCCTGTTGTTGTACATATTCTTTATGCTAATTCTACTCAAAATATCAGTGATTCCAGAGTGAATGAGCAGATGGCTGTGCTTAATGCTGATTATCGTAGATTAAATGCTGATGCGTCTAACACCCCCTCAGTATTTGCGTCTGTGGGAGCTGATGCTGAGGTTAATTTTTGCTTGGCACAAAGAACTCCAGATGATCTGCCTACCAATGGCATCATGCGCTATCCCACTACCGTAGCATCTTGGTTGGATGATGAAGCAATGAAAAACCCTGGACAGGGAGGAGTAGCACCATGGGATCCCTCTAAATATTTAAATATTTGGGTTTGTAATTTAGTTGGAACTTCTGGTCTTTTATTAGGATATGCGCAGTTTCCTGGAGGCCCCGCTGCTACCGATGGCATTGCCATCCGTTACTCTGTGTTTGGTACTACGGGTACACTTCCCGGCTATAATTTGGGTCGTGTAATGACACATGAAGTTGGTCACTACCTCAATCTTCGCCATATTTGGGGAGATGCGAATTGTGGTAATGATTTCGTTAGTGACACGCCTACTCAACAAAAAGAGAATTTTGGTTGCCCAAGTTTCCCTAATGTAACTTGTAGCAATGGCCCTAATGGAGATATGTTTTCAAATTATATGGATTATACAAGCGATGCTTGTAAAAATATATTTACCAATGGTCAAAAAACGCGCATACAAGCTGCATTGGCTGGCTCAAGAGCCTCTTTAGCCACTTCCAACGGCTGTGTTCCTCCACCTTGTGTGCCTCTTTTGACAGCTTTAACTGCGGAGAAAACAACAAGTTGCGTAGGAGAATGTGTCAATTTTTTTGTTAGTTTCGACTATGTAAATGGCTCAAATGGGTCTGCAATAATAAGCTACACTATCGATGGCCTTGCCCAAGCTCCTATTACCGTAGCGGCCAGTGCCAATCCTGTTTTGCTCCGCAGCATTTGCGCTATTGCCAATACTACTGTGCAAATAACGGGTGTAGTAAGTGCGACTAACGTTCAATGCCCTCAAACGGCACCATTACCAAGGGCGGTTGATTTAACCGTTTCGCCGACCCCCGTTATCAACACTTTAACTGGCACGGGCGATGAAGACCTTGCCACGCCTGGTATTCAAAAATGCGAAGCAGCGGGCGCAACAATCGTTTTAACGGCTGGCCCTGCAACACCAAGACTACTTTACACTTGGCGAAAAGACGGTGTGATTGTTCAAGGGCCGAGTATCGATAATACTTTGATAATATCAGCTGCTACGGCACCAACACCTGAAACATCCATTTATGAAGTGACAGCAACGAGTGCGGGTTGCACCAATTCTGTCTCAAAATCCATTCCTGTTTCGATATACAAAAGACCCGCTTTAACAACCTTGATTGCGGAGAAAACCTTGACCTGCGAAGGCGAGTGCGTCAATTTCACCATCAGAGGGGCTGCGCCTTACCCTGCGCCCATCACAGTTGAATATGCGATAACGGGTGTTGCTGGCACACAAACTGCCACCATTCCTGCTTTCGCCAATCCAGGATTTTTAATAAACTATTGTGGTAAAGTTGATTACACAGTCAGTATCATAAGCGTTAGTAGAGCGGATATTGCGATGTGTACCCAAACGGCACCTTTACCTGCGCCTGTGTCAATCACCGTCAGACCTACACCAGTCGTCAACACTTTAACATCTAATGTAGATGAAGATGCTGTTGCTCCTGGCATCCAAAAATGTGAAGACCCTGCTTTCAATATCACTTTGACAGCATTGCCAACGCATCCAACATTTACGTATGTATGGAAGAAAAACGGTGTTATTATTCCAAATGCAACATCTAACACCTACACGTTCCCTGCTACATTAACCGACCAAGCAAATCTCAGTGAAACATCAACCTATCAAGTGATGGTGATGAGTTCGACTTGCCCTGGTTCGGCTTTCAAAAATATAGACGTTACCATTTTCAAAAAACCTGTTGGTGGCATCGTTTCGCCCGCTTTAACAAAGGTTTGTGGCGCACAATCTGTTACCTTGACGCTATCAGGTCAAGTAGGCGTAGTTGAAAAATGGCAAAAAGATGTCGGTTGCACAGGTGTTTTCACGGACATCGCAGCCACAGCGGGCTTAACAAGCTATACTTTCACAACCGTTCCAAACACGATAATATGCTACCGTGCTTTGGTTAAAAATGGCACTTGTGCAAGCGTGCCATCCTCCGTTGCGAGAGTGGAAGCGGATGCACCTGCCGTGGGTGGCATCGTGACTTTAGCAGTGAATTCATCCATCACTAAAGCTGCAATTTGTCCAAATCAAACCGTCGAGCTTAAAGTTAGTGGCTTTGTTGGCAAAATAATCGGCTGGCAAAGCAATTTGATTACGTCACCTATTTGGAAATCCATTGCAGGTACTGCTAATCAGATGACATTGATAGTGGATGGAGCAATTCTTACGAACACCACTTTCTATCGTGTTTGTATGTGTAGTCCGTTAGGCATTTGCACGGGGCCAGACGCTTTAGCTTATTCTTCAGTGTTTAAAGTGTCTTTAAAAACAAACTGTGCACCACCACCACCTCCACCACCTTCTTTGGCTCAAAATACCGAGGTGCCAGTGAGCAATGCTGTCATCAGTAAAGCATTCCCGATACCGAGCAATCACCGTGTGACACTCGAAATTCAAGGTGCTTCTGAGGGTGACGCTCAAATAGAAGTTTTGGATTTGATGGGTAAAGTAGCCATAAAAGAGACAAAATTCTTACAATTTGGTATAAATGAAGTGTCATTTGACATCAGCAATCTATCAAATGGTATCTATATCGTTAAATTTATGGATAGCGAAAAGCATACGTCTTCTATTAAAATTACAAAGGCTAATTAAGGCTAATTCACAAAATTAGGTTTATTGTCAATAACGAGTGGCTATCTGACTTAGGTTGGATAGCCGCTTTTTTGTTTTATGAAACCCATTGTAGCGGCGAATTTATCCGACGAAAGGCTTGACAATCAATAAGTTATGAATATTTTGTCTCTATTTTTAAGAAAAATACTGAGGGGTCTTTCTACAAGACAGAAAAACAAGTAGCGTCAATGAATATTCAAATTTCCTTGGCTGCAAACACCAAAACCAATCAGCAATAATACACCCGAAATGAGCATTTGTTTTAACCCATCTTTTCTAAAACGAGTAGAAAAAAGCTGCCCGATACCAATAAAAAAGCTCAAAAGCGATTGCATGAGAAAGACGAGTCCTAACACAAGGGCATCTATTCTCCCGCCCATAACAGCGAGGGCATAAATAAAAATAGTGGTCAAGCCGATGCCCGCAACCATAAGTGGGTTTTCCCAACTGTTTTGATTGTCCATGTTTATTTCTATTAATTCGTTAATGCGCAAAGTCCAAAACCTATCAAAAGCACCAACAAAGCAGATAGCAAAAAAGATTTTGAACGACTATAATGACGATTTTTTTGTGGCATATCTACATCGTCAAGTATGTCTGTCTCTTTTATCTCGTTTCGTTGAGCATTGCCTGTTTCTACTGTACCAGAAATTATCGCTAATATTAAATTAGCCACAACTTGAACCACAATGACAAAAGCGTCTTGAGAATAAGCATAATCCTGCATATCACGACTGAAGAAGTAAATGAGGAGTATGCCTAAGTTCACAGTGGCAATAAAAGCAAAATTATTTTCGTTGTTTTTATTCATAATGTATTGATTTTCAACTGTTGATTTGATTTTTGGATTCAAAAGTCCCATCGGGACGGCTTATATTGTAGCGGCGGATTTCAATCCGCCGTAAAACAAATTACCATTTTTAGGTAGTTCCGTAGGAACGGCGCATTTAGTCTTTTTTACATGAACCGTTCCTACGGAACTCTAAAAAAAACGCTCATTTCTTAACGGCGGATTGAAATCCACCGCTACAATATGAGCCGTTCCTACGGAACTTTGAAACCCACATTTTCCAATTTTTCATTTCACCCCCTCAGTATTTTCGTTAAAATTATTTACTTTTTAAAGCACAAACGCCAAAACCAATTAATGGAATTAAGATAGCGCAAATCATAATTGTTTGCCCTAAATTTTTAATTTTTTCATCTCTAAAAAAATAGAGAATGAAGCCTAAAATAAACTCCCCAAATGACAAACTAAGAACATTTATAATTTGCATTAACCAGTTTTCTCCGCTGTTAAGATTCTGATTGGTTGAAGAAATTAAAAAAATCAAAACAAAAATATTGATGATAAAAATTACAATACCGATTACTTTATTGCTCATAAATGATTGATTTTCAATGTTTTATAAAAGGTTTAAACACCCGTTCACTCCGCAATTCCTCCAAATATTTCAACTTCGCTTCATCTCGATAAAACAAATTCATGGTCTCAAAAGGCACAATCCGACCATCTTTGCTGATGATGTGAACGCACGATTTTTTAATCGCCCGCACATCAAAATCATAAGCATCAATGAACCGCATGATGATGATGCGGAACAAATTATCGTAGCCCAAACTCGGCGCATTAATAAGCGGCAAACAACACATAATTGACCGCAACTCCTCCGAAGCACACTCCACGGAATTGCCCGTGCTGAAAAGTTGAATCATGTGTTCATGCAAGCGACTATCTTGCTCATAAACAATGGTATTCCGTGAATTATCGAGAATATCTTGTGGATTGATGTAGCGAGTCAACGGAAAAGCCTTGCCGTCAATCTTCAACGCATACGCCATCGCCAAAGCATCGGGATTGCAAGGCACGGGCAAAATATCTTCCGCCGTAAAAATATCGGTTTGGGTCAAAATTGCTTCACGTACCTGCGTGAGCGTGTAACGATCGGTTTCGGGATTGAAATTTTCGACCCGACCCGCCACTTGCACGGGCTGAAACGTCACGCCTCGCACGCAAGGTTGCTGCAACGCAAACTCAATAATTTTTCCAATTTCATCCGTGTTCAGACCTTGTTGCAGCGTCACCACGAGGGTCGTTGCAAGGTTACAGGCGTTCAAATGTTCCAACGCTTTCATCCGCACGGCGGTCAAATCCTCTCCTCGCAGCGTTTTTAAAACTTCGGGTTTGAAAGAATCGAATTGAAGATAGACCTCAAAATCGGGCGCATAAGTTGCGAGCTTTTTCGTAAAATTAATATCTTTTGCTATGCGTATTCCATTGGTATTCAACATTAAATGTCGAATAGGCTTCTTTTTCGCAATATCCAATATCTCAAAAAATTGCGGATGAATCGTCGGTTCGCCGCCACTAATTTGCACCACGTCAGGCTCGCCTTCATTCGCCACGATGATGTCAAACATCCATTCAATCTCCTCCAAAGTCCGATGCCGCCCGTGGTGTGGCGACGATTCGGCGTAGCACATCGGGCAAGTCAAATTGCACCTATCTGTCACCTCCAAAACCGTCAAACACGAATGTTGCTCGTGGTCTTGGCACAAACCACAATCGTAAGGGCAACCAAAATGGGTGTCGGTATTAAATTTCAACGGAATTTCGCTCCGCTTGGCATAGTTGCGGGTCGTGCGATAATATTCAACATCGGTCGAAATCAGCACCTTTTCAAAACCATGTTCGGGACAGTTTTTGAGCATAAAAACCTTGTTGTCTTCAAACACAATTTTGGCATCAATCCGCCGCAAACATTTTGTGCAAAGGCTGATGGTGAAATCGTAATACGTGTATTTTCTTTCAGGCATGATTTGAATTGTTGAATTGTTAGATTGTTGAATTGTTATTTTAGGTTAAATTTAGGAAAAAAAGTGAAAAATACTGAGGGGGTGCTTTAAACTTATCGAGTCCAGCGGACTCGCACATTTGTAGAAAAGTGAATGACAATCGTTCTTCGAGTCCAGCGGACTCGTACATTTGTGAGTGTGTGTGTATATGTACGAGTCCGCTGGACTCGAAGAACATTTTTTCTAATACTTTCTACAAATGTACAAGTCCGCTGGACTTGAAATAATGACCCAAATTTACAAAATACTGAGGGGGTAAACTCAACATCCACACATTATATTTTTTCCATATTGGATAATTTTTTTTTAAGAAAAACGAAGGGGTAGGTCTCCCTGCGTTGGTGTAACATTTCGGGTCTTTTTACGAATGGGTTTTGTGCGTTGGTTTGGAATAAGTTACAAACTCTGTCTATTACCCACAAGTCTCCGCCAAGAAAATGTGTCTTTGCGAGGAGGTACGACGAAGCAATCTGCCAAGCAACTTCCGAACCCCACCGCCAAGAAAATGTGTCATTGCGAGGAGGTACGACGAAGCAATCTGTTAGTTTTAGCAGGATTTCTTTCGCTAAACTTTCTACATTGCTAATTTCATGGACTATTTCTATTAATTTTACGAAGGGAATCGCAAGTAAAATAACAGATTGCTTCGTCGTGCCTCCTCGCAATGACACATTAGCCTGGCGTTTTAGTCTTGTGGATAGTTGCTGATGCTCATTAAGACACAAAACCAAATGCCTTCCGATGACTTGATATGTTCAATCGAAGCACGGAGGAAACTACCTCTTCGTTTTTCATAAAAAAAAATATCCAACATGCAAACCGTCAACTCTCCAAGGGTTTCAAACCCTTGGAGAGTTGTTTTAATACATTCGCCGATTAAAACCGACGATACAATAATACAACAAACCCAACAAACAAGCCAACTGAATCGCCCCCAAACCAAACGAAAAAGTATAGTTGGGTTTTATAAATTCAATCAAAAAACGATA
>JAYTMW010000994.1:0-2653 GCA_043728105.1 Saprospiraceae bacterium
TGCTTGTCCGATTTCAAAGGCAGGTTGTACAACCGTACTAAGTGATGGGTCTAATAAATACGCAACTTTCAGGTTAGTAAAACCAATAAATGCCACGTCATTGGGCATCAAAATATTTTTTTCTTTAATTGCCGAAAAACAATCCAATGCCAACCTATCACTTGTCGTAAAAATAGCATCGGGTTTTTGATTATCTATCATTTCGTACACCAATTTCTTTGCTTCTTCCATACCAAATCCACAGTATTTTACTAAGGTTTCATCATACTGAATTTGGTATTTTTCTAATGCAGCTCTATATCCTGCAAGACGTTCCTGCGTAATAGAGAGAAGCGACGGGCTCGTAATATGAGCTATTCGTTTTCTGCCCGAAAGAATCAAATGTTCGGTTGCTTTAAATGCTCCATCAAAATTATCGGCTGTAACTTTATGAGCTTCTATTTTATCTGAAACTCTATCGAAAAGCACCAAAGGCAAACCTTTTCGTTGAATTTCTTGCAAATGAGAAACATCATTAGTTTGACCTGAAAGTGAGATCAAAAGTCCATCAACTTTTCGAGCAATAATATGTTTAATATTGATTACTTCTCGCTCATAAGACTCATGGCTTTGAAAAATAACGACATGATAACCTCTGCTATAAGCAATTGCCTCTATGCCATTAATGGCTTGCGAAAAAAAATGATTTGCAATTTCAGGAACAATTACACCAATAGCTTTACTTTTATTTTCTTTCAAACTTAAAGCAATGGGGTTGGGAGAATAATGCACTTTTTCGGCATACTCCATCACCAATCGCTTTGTTTCGGCATTTATTTCGTAACTTCCACGTAATGCCCTCGAAACAGTCGAAGTAGATAAGTTTAATGCCTTTGCAATATCTTTTATAGTAATCGTTTCCAATATACAAATCTTGTTAAAATACAATTTTTACACTAAGTAATGGCTTAGTATTTTATTATAAAAGTACATTTTTTATTGGGAAATGCAAATTTTATTCTACTAATATGAGCAAAATATATTTTTTGGCAACGTTCCCGACAACGATTGCGTAAAGATTATAAAAATATTATTTGTTCCGAAAAAAATCTTGTTGCATCTTAGAAAAGTCAAAAATAAACAAGATAATATACAATCAATATCATTTCAAGGAATTTTACATTTTTATATGTTTAGTCTAAAAGGAAAAATAGCACTCGTAACGGGTTGCAACAAAGGAATCGGAAAAGCAATAGCCATTGGTTTGGCTGAAGCTGGTGCCGATATTATTGGAGTGTCGGCAACCATCGAACTCGAAGGAAGCGAGGTAGAGCATGAAGTAAAAAACCTCAAACAAAAATTTAAAGCTTATCAAGCTGATTTTAGCGACCGCAAGAGTTTAAATATATTTATTGCTAAAGTAAAAGATGATTTTCCTGTGATTGATATCCTAATCAATAATGCTGGAACTATCATGCGAATGCCTGCCGCCGAACATCCTGATGAATATTGGGACAGGGTAATGGCGATAAATCTTGATTCGCAGTTTATTTTGGCTCGTGAAATTGGTCGTGATATGATTGCTAGAGGTTCTGGAAAAATCATTTTTACCGCATCATTGCTTACTTTTCAAGGAGGTATCAATGTGCCAAGCTATGCTGCAAGTAAAGGGGCAATTGGTAGTTTAGTAAAAGCCCTTGCCAACGAATGGGCAGGAAAAGGTGTAAATGTCAATGCAATTGCTCCTGGTTATATTGCCACCGACAATACTGAGGCTCTCAGAAATGACCCAGACCGAAGTGCCTCTATTATGAGTAGAATTCCGGCGGGTCGTTGGGGCGAAACTCAAGATTTTAAAGGCCCTGCTGTATTTTTAGCATCATCAGCTGCCGATTATGTGCATGGTACAATTCTGACCGTCGATGGTGGTTGGATGGGGAGGTAAGCAACTACCCATATACCCTAAAGAAGGATGTAAAAATGTTACATTAGCACCCCCAATCCCTAAGCTACTGTGTACCCACAAGTATAGCGGTTAGAAACAAGGATTAAAAAATGCGATATTTGCGACATTATGAATAGATATAATGATTTACGGTTAAAAAAAAGAGTTGGAACTTCTGAGTGGCATAGAACAAACACAAAGTACAGTGATTCGTAGTATAGGAGTAAATAAAGCCCAAACCAAGAGTTTCTATCGTTTTTTGGATAACAATTCGGTTGAATTATCAGAGGTAATCAATTACCAACTTGCTGGTTATAATTTATTGGAGCAAAAAGGTCATATTTTGTGTATCAATGATACGACTGAAATCAACCTTCAAGCACACATTGGACGCTTAAATAAAGAGAATTTAGGTTTTGTGGGTCATGATAAAGGAATAGGTTTCTTTTTTCATCCGACCTTGTTAATGCGTGCTGAAAATGCTGAATTTGTTGGATTTAGCTCTCTACAAATTTGGACAAGAGACTTTGATAAATTAGATAAACATGAGCGAAATTATTCAGCCTTAGAGGTATCAGAAAAGGAGTCTTACAAGTGGATACAAGCCATGAAAGACTCTTCAGAGCAACTAAAAAATGCGTCAATGATTACCATTATCGCTGACCGAGAGAGTGATTTGTATGAGGAGTTTCAGCAGTTGCCTAATACAAAAACTCATTTATTAATTCG
>JAYTMW010000995.1:0-4538 GCA_043728105.1 Saprospiraceae bacterium
GGCTAAAATTTTGACCAAAAAAGCCTTACCCGCTTCATTTTTTGCACTATAAATATCAATGGGCATCGCAAAAGTCAATCGTTTCTCTAACTGAAAACCCAAAATAGTTTCGCCCACCCGAGACGGCGGCTCATGTTTCATCTGACTGATACGAATTGCTTCGGTTTCTGTCACTAAAATGCCTTTTTGCGTTAAAAGATTAAAAAATTGTAAAACAATAGGTTCAATTTCTGATTCAGTCGCTGCGTATTTTAAGGCAAATTGATGGATAATTACTGAAAAATACTGAGGGGCCTGATAAAGATGAAGGCAAAAGGTGATATCCTCATTGAGTAATAAAATGTTTTCATCGAGCTTACTTTTTAGGCCTATTTTTGACCCAGAAACGCTTTCTTTCAATTCGAGCATTTCGTATATTGGAGAAATTATATGTTTAATCATTTCATTTTCAATCAATTAGATAAAAAAAAGGCAGCAAGATAGCTTTCACTCATCTTGCTGCCGTTGTTTCTAAAAACTTACAAATTAATGTCCGTAGCTTGGCGGGCAATAACCATAGCCGTGACCATTGTTTTTGTTAGATTTGTTAGATTTTTTACCTTTGTTAGAACCCTTCTTTTTACCAGAATTCTTTTTGGAACCGCCACCACCACGGATTTGTAGTGTTGCAGATGGGCTGAGTAACTCAAAGCCACTTTCATTTAGGTTAGCCCGTAGGCTTGCTAAGTTTGTCATAGTCATTACTTTTTTTTGTTAATAAATGGATTAATAAATGCTATCTGAATTGTATTTAGATATCATTAACATTTCAAAAAGCAATCAAATGTATTGACATACTTACAAAAATAAAAATTTATTTGCACTTTTTTTGAAAAATTAAAATTAAAATATAATTTACAAATAATGCAAATGGTTAATCATTTTTGTTTTTTATTTATCAAGAATGGATAGGGCACATAGAAGGGATTAAATTGATAAATAATTATGTGAATTCTAAAGACAAAATACGCTTTTCTATGTGTCGTGTGTGCCTCTGTGTTTCAGAAAAAACTCTTCTACTTACTCATATTTTTAACACCATCAATCTCTTTTTTCGCCACCTCAAAATCCTTTCTAAATACCTCTGATTTCAACAACTCATTCACGAATTGACGGGCGAAAATACGACCCGCTTCTGAATCGGAAGCAAAATGAACGCCTAAAATTTCTCTTGAAAATGCCATATCGTAAGCATTTTTGATAAATAAATCTTTATGCTCAGGCAAAAGCTCTTGATAGATGTAGGCTGCAACGTAAGACGCTGACGCATGACCCGATGGATAGGCTTGAAATTTTGTGTCATCCAAGTTTTTTAAACGCATGTCCAACATATATGGTCGGGTGCGGTTGTACTTAAATTTTAATGCCCAAAAATAATACGTAGCATCTGACCAAACACGGGTCATAAGAGCCGCCGTTTTGGGTAATTTTTCGAGCGTGAACCAACCCAATTGACGACCCGTATGAAACAAATTTTGCTGCATTTTTGTATAGGTTGAGTCCGTTGGTTTCACAAAAACATTGTAATAAACGTTGGCAAAAACGAGTGATTCTTGTACCTTTTCGGATGTGCGGACGGTATTTTGCAGCGTCACCAAATGTTCAATTTCTGCCTTCGTTTGGGCGGAGCTATTGGCAGGAAAATCGGGTATCACAAAATCACTCGCTGGCATCGTCAAATACTGAGGGGTCAACTTTAATTTCAACGCATTCTTGGGTGACAAAATTTCCAACGGAAATTGCATACGGTCGGTTGTGTCGGGAATTGCCTTAGTGCTTAACTTCGCCAAATCCTTGTAATGACCACTTATGGGTGTCAAAACTCTGCCTTTCAAATTAGTCTGCGCATTAAGATTTAGAACACAAACCATTGATAAAGTAATGATTATACTTTTCATTTTAATTTAATTTGTTTTATTGAAAACTATTTAGGTAAATTTATAATAATACTTTTTTCATCACAATAGCTGACGCTGGGCAAACGCCTTTGAACTCGGCTGTCTCTCGGATGGGTTCTGAAACTTCTTCTCGTGAAATGGTTACATACCTATTTTTTTCAAAAAAACCTTGCGCAGTAGTCGTTAAGAGATATAGATTTTGAATGCCTTTTTCTCTAATTCTTTCTTCAAAAATGGTCAAAATTTCAGACCCATATCCTATATTTTGCACATCAAAATCAAGGCAAAAAGAACGGAGTAACCCCTCAGTATTAAAGGCTTCTAAACCAATTGTACCAATCAAATCTTCTTGGTCATAAACGGTGTATAATTCTACGTTTTCACCAATGTCAGAGGTTGGTAATTTGCTTTTTTCTAACAAGTCTAAAGCCTTATCAAGTTCTTGATTTGCGGCTAATGTTAAAGTTATATTCATCATGTAAGAAAATTTTGGATGAGTAAAAAAAGAAGTTGTTTCGCCGTTGAAATAACGGCGAAACGGTTTTCATGGTTTAGCAACAACCTGTTCCACATCCACAACCACAATCATCTCCACGAAGGAGATTTACAAAAAACGTTTTCATAGCTTAAAAATTTAAATTGTTAAAAATTATTGTTAAAAATATTCAATCAGCAATTCCGCATATGGAAAAAATAGAACCACAGATGATACTGATTAAACTGATTTTCAGTGATTTCTTTTGATTTGAACATGATTTTTTAGTTAAAACAGAAAAAAATCAGCGTTAATCTGTTTAATCTGTGTCATCTGTGGTTCTATTTGGTCATATACGGAATTGCTGATATTCAATAGAATAATCTTATAACTGATTGATAATCAATTAGTTACGCAAATTGTTTTAAAGAGCAATCAGCAGCAACCGTTGTCTTTACAACATTGAGTTTTGTCAATAAAACTTTTGAAAAGTTCGGAAATTTTTTCAAAAGCCGACCAATTGATGCAATAACACGATTTTACGCCTTCGATTTTGCCGTCTATCAAACCGACTTCTTTTAGCTCTTTCAGATGTTGCGAAACTGTGCTTTGAGCTAAGGGTAACACTTCCACAATTTCTCCACAAATGCACGTTTGCTTTTCTGCCAACACCTTCAATATCGCCACTCGAGCGGGATGACTGATTGCTTTTGCAAACTCTGCCAGCAAAATTTCATCAGGTTTAAATTCTAATTTTTTATTAATCGCCATTCTTTTTCTTTATATCGTAAATGTACGATTAATTTTATTAATCGTAATAATACGATGAATATTTTTTATTTTTTATTTTAGAAAAATTAAAAAAGGGTCGCTAAAACCATTGAAATTATAGTTTTAACGACCCTTTTTTAATTTTTCAGTACGTTTTATTGATTAATTTTCATTATTATAGCTTGGCAAGAAAGTAAAACATATCTAAAAAAAGCTACAAAACCGCCCCTACAAAATCCTTTGTCACCTTTTTTAAATCTACCCCCTCAGTATTTGCCTTCGTCAAAGCCTTTATGTAAGCACTCCCAATGATGGCTCCGTTGGCATATTCACACGCTGTGTTAAAAGAAGATTTATCAGAAATACCAAATCCAATAAGTTGTGGATTCTTTAATTTCATATCTTTTATGCGTTTAAAATACGCTATTTGCTCTTTTGAAATCCCTGTTGACGAGCCCGTAATGGCGTAACTTGACACAATATACACAAAGCCGTTTGTCAATTTATCTATCTTTCGGATGCGCTCAAGGGGTGTTTGTGGTGTAATCAAAAAACTGATTTTTAGGTTCAATGCCTCAAATTTTTTAACGTAATTTTTTTCAAAAATATCAATGGGTAAGTCGGGTAAAATTAATCCATCTACCCCACTTTCTTGACACATTTTTAGAAATTTATCGTCTCCAAATTGCATTACTTGATTGAAATAGCCCATCAAAATCAGCGGCACGTCAGTATTTTTTCTTGTACTCTTTATCTGCGCAAAAAGTAAGTTCAAATTCATGCCATTTTCCAAAGCCTTCGAGCCACTTTGCTGAATTGTTGGGCCGTCTGCCAATGGGTCGCTGTAAGGCATCCCGATTTCTATCAAGTCGGCACCCGCTTTTTCGAGTGCTAAAATCAACCCCTCAGTATCATCCAAGTTTGGATAACCTGCCGTGAAATACATGTTTAAAATATTTTTTTTCTTCTTATTGAAAAGATTTGATAAGCGATTCATATTTAGTTTATAATTAATAATGGATAGTTGATAATTTTTGTAACTTGTTGATAATCAGCGTATTAAAAGCAATTATTTTGAGAATGTGTTTGTAAGCTCAGTAATACCCTCCCATACGAGGGCGATTTTTTTTACTCACGATAACATATTGCTCTTCCATTTTAAAAAGAAATTAGTTATAAAATACTTAATAACGAGTAAAAAATAACATGGTATAATTGAAGTTCTTTTTTTGCAACGCATAGGCACATAGAACACACAGCAATTCCGTATATGACCAAATAGAACCACAGATGCCACAGATTTAACAGATTAGGACTGATTTTTTTACACCTTTTTTCTTAAAAATCACTGAAAA
>JAYTMW010000996.1:0-1809 GCA_043728105.1 Saprospiraceae bacterium
ATGCGCCGTGCCTACGGCACTCAATTAACTTTTTCACATGTTTTTTCGGCGGATTGAAATCCGCCGCTACAATATGACCCGTGCCTACGGCACTTTATAATTTTAATCGCACAGGTCGGATTTATCCGCCGATGATAATAATTCGTTGATAATCAATACTTTCGGCGGATGAATCCGCCGCTACAAAAGGCTTTAAAATCCAACAAAAATCAATCACACAAACCCGTTTTTAACTATGACTCGTGACGAACTTTTCTTACAAATTAAGCAAAAAAAATCATATCTCTGCGTGGGTTTAGACACTGATTTGAGTAAGATTCCACAACATTTGCTCGAAACGGACGACCCAATTTTCAACTTCAATAAAGCCATAATTGATGCCACTCGTGACCTATGCGTTGCCTACAAACCCAATTTGGCGTTCTACGAAGCCGAAGGACTGAGGGGGTGGCAATCTTTAGAAAAAACGGTGCAATACATTGGTAATCAACACTTTATCATCGCCGATGCAAAACGGGGAGACATCGGAAACACGTCGAAACTCTACGCAAAAGCCTTCTTTGAGCAACTCGATTTTGATGCCCTCACGGTTGCGCCTTACATGGGTGAAGACTCTGTTACACCTTTTTTCGAGTATAAAAATAAGTGGGTCATACTTTTAGGTCTGACCTCAAATAGGGGTTCATCCGACTTTCAAGTGTCTATACAAAAAGAGACCAATCAACCACTTTTTCAAGACGTGATTCGGCAAGCTCAAAAGTGGGGAACGCCCGAAAATTTAATGTTCGTTATTGGCGCAACGCATCCAGAAAAATTTAAAGAAATCCGTGGTTTTGCGCCCAATAATTTTTTTCTCGTGCCAGGCGTGGGCGCACAAGGTGGTGATTTGGAAGGCGTTTCACGAAATGGGATGAATGCGCATTGTGGATTGTTGGTAAATTCTTCGAGAGAGATAATTTACGCAAGCAACGGTCAAGATTTTGCAACGAAGGCTCGTGAAAAAGCTTTGGGTATTCAAAAAGAAATGGCTTTGTTGTTACATCAAATTTTAGGTTTGTAAATTTTCTATAATCCAGTTAAAGCAACAAATCTTATTTAAAACTGTCTTTAAAAACGTTAATTTAAAGTTATAATGTTATCTTGGATGTAATTAAATAAAATCTTAATCCCTTTTTTACGTCTTAAACAAAAAGCATCCGTCTTTGACTAAACCATAAACCATATTTGTATGTTTTTAAGAACTAAAACCTGTACTATTATCGCTTTATTGTCTTTATTTTTTGTCAAAAATATTGTCGCACAAGACAATTGTAAAGAATGGAAAATAAAAGAAAGTAAGGGAACGCTCAAAGTTTACGTGCGGGAATGTCCTGACTCGCCCATCAAAGAATTCAAAGTGAATGATAAATTTTATGGCGACTTCAATAAACTTCTTGCAGAGATGGAAAATCCAGAAGTCGTCAAAAAAATGAGCGAATATTGTACAGAAGCAAGGGATTTACAACATTTGAGCGACCACGAGAGCGTTCAATACTATTATTTTGACATGCCTGTCGGCATCACCGATCGTGATGTGATTAGTAAAATAACGAAATATAAAACGGCTACTACGTTCAAAAGCATCACCGAAACGTATCCTTCTACTTTAGTGCCAACCAAAAAAGGCGTAGTTCGGCTCGATAAAGTCCGAACCTCGTTTTACTTTGAAAAACAAGCCGATGGCTCAATCATCATGGAATATATCGGTCGCACTGATCCAAATGGTTGGATTCCTGCGTGGCTTATCAATTATTTGGCGCAAAAAGAAGC
>JAYTMW010000997.1:0-9724 GCA_043728105.1 Saprospiraceae bacterium
CAAGCCGATCCTGAAACTGAACCTTTGGCGATTGGCGGTCTCCTATCGCTTGAAAAAGTATATAGTTACGAACCAATTCCAGAGGGTCTGACGGAAGAACAGGGCAAATTTATTTTGGGTGCGCAGGGCAATGTTTGGACAGAATATTTGAAAACACCGAGCCAAGTTGAATACATGACTTACCCACGAGCGTGTGCTTTAGCGGAGGTGAATTGGTCGCCTAAAAACGCTCGAAATTTCGATAATTTTGTTGGTCGCCTACAAGAGCATTTTAAGCGTTTGGATGTCATGAAAGTCAATGCCGCCAAACGTATTTTGGACGTTAAAATGGTTTTGAAAAGTCAACCGACCCCCTCAGTATTTTTATCAACTTTGACCCAAAATGGTCAGATTCGTTATTCCACGGATAATTCTGAACCCAAAACCACATCCAACCTTTACTCGAAACCCCTTATCTTGAAAGATATTTCGACCCTTAAAGCGACTGTTTTTCAAAATGGTAGGCCCCTCAGTAAAATGACTCAACAAACCTATTATATGAGTGATGTTACAGGTATGAAATATTCTTTTACCACAAAACCCAATAATACCTACGAATCGGGTGAGTTTGGCTTAACAAATGGTGTCCGAGGCAACATTAAAAATTACGCTCAATGGGTCGGTTTTAGTGGTTCTGACATGGAAGTCGTTTTTGATTTTGAAACCCCCGCCGCTTTTAAAAACGTGAACGTCAATTTCTTGAATCGACCAGATGCCTATATTTTCATTCCTGATTACGTCATAGTGAGCGTATCGAATGACGGAACGGAATGGCAAGACATCAATCGCTCCGATTTTGCTCACACCCGTGAAACGGAACGCTTTGTGCGGGAGGCCAATTTGCCTTTTTCAGAATTCACCAAACCCAAACGGTATCTTAAAGTTTTTGCAAAAAATATTGGTAAATGCCCCGTCGGACACGAAGGAGAAGGCAAAGTTGCGTGGCTTTTTGCCGACGAAATTGTGGTTGAAAAGAGGGAATAGTGATTGGTGATTGGTGAATAGTGATTGGTGAGCCAATCACTATTCACCAATCACCAATTATTTCAGCAATTGCAACGCTCTCTCTAAAATACTGTCTTTTCCAGCTGCTTCATCCGTCTTAGAAATATCTTGACGAATGGTTGGAGGAACACCATTTTCAATATTCAACCCATCTGGTGCGAGGGTAACCGTGCCCGAATAACGCACAATCCAACCGTTTGGCAATTGCGAAGACGTGGGTGTGCCGCCACCGCCGCCCGTGAAATCACCTAAAATGCGGACGTTTGGCAAATTCCGCATTGCCGTAGCGAATAGGGTAGTGGCACTGTAACATCTTCGATTGGTCAAGAGAATAATTGGTTTTAAATATTTTCGAGTGCCAGCGGGTTCGATGTAATAGTCAATATAAGGTGTCAAATCGTTTTTGCTGGGCCCATTTTTTTGAGCTTCCTTCCAAACCAAGGTTTTTTTATCTATAAAGCGGGACACAAATTTATCAACGTTGTTTGATGCGCCGCCGCCGTTGTTCCGCACGTCAATAATCAACCCTTTCGTATTTTGAAAACGACTGACCACGACATCAATTGCAAAATCAGAAATGGTATTTGAAAAACTTTCGTAACGCACATAACCGATGCGATTGCTGTCCAAATAACGATTGACCAAAGCTCCCGTGTACCATTGCTGACCTTGCAGATAGTTGCGCTCCAAAATATTTTCGTTAAAATTATCGGGATAGTTGAGATACCACTCCCAGTTTCTCGAAAAATTGAATGCGCCGAACAAATTTACGTGTCCATCTTTCAAATTATAGAGCATAGAATCCATAACTCTGAACAATTGCACATCATTTGTGGTGTCCACAACCCGTGGCTGCCATACTCGTTTTACGGAATCCCAATTCACTTTTTTGAGTTCAAAAAAAGGATATTTTTCGTTAATGGTATTCCAAAAAACTTCAAAATTATTCTGCGGTGTATTCACAGGGTCGCCCGAAATGAGTAGTTTTTCACAACTTGAAAGTGTGAATATTAAGAGAAAAAAGATGATATTTTTGCGCCAAAATGACAAAAATACTGAGGGGCCCCTTTTTGATTTTACTATCTTTTTCATGTATTTTTATATTTGTAAAATATTGAAAATCAATTGTTTAAGGTTTGATTTAAAGTTGATTTAAAACGTGTAAATAAATTTAGCATCCGAATAATTATTTTCTAATTGGATATTTTTTTTTATGAAAATAAGAAAGGTGGTATCTTCCTCCCTGCTTCGATTTAACTTATCAAGTTATTGGATGTTTTTGGTTTTAGTGCGTTAGTTTGGGGTTGTGTAATACTTCGCTAAGAAAAACGTGTCATTGCGAGGAGGTACGACGAAGCAATCTGTTATTTGACCTCCGATTTGCTTCTTAAAATTAATAGGAATAGTTTATAAACGAAGCAATGCAAAAAGTTTAATGAAAGAAATCCTCCTAAAACTAACAGATTGCTTCGTCGTGCCTCCTTGCAATGACACGTTTTTCTTAGCGGAGTATTACACAACCTCAAACCAACGTACCAAACCCAAAAAACATCCAATAACTTGATAAGTTAAACCGAAGCAGGGAGGAAGATATCACCTTTCTTATTTTCATAAAAAAAATATCTAACGTGCAAAATTGAAACGATAAAGCCAAACAATCTCGTGCGTCAATTTTTTTCAATTTTTTTTCGATAAGGCAAATTCACCATCAACTCAAACAATAAACTCTGCGAGCCTGATTGCAAACGCCCAATGTGCCTATCATCCACGTAAGACCACAGGTAGGCAAAGCGCAAACGGTTGCCATTGCTCATGGGCAGGTCGGCTTGCCAACGCCAATCAATTTTTATGAGTTTATTCAACGACATGATGCCATAATCTTTGGTCAGATTTTCGACGCTCACGAAACCAATATTATCGGGTCGAGCATTGTAAACCAAAAGTGGCATGGATAAACGGGTGCTTAATACCCAATTTCTTTTCAAAAAACGCACATCTTTCGTAATATACGTAGCGGCTGAAAATCCCGTTGGCGCATTGTAACTAAACTTATTGTTGACGTTGCCAGGCAAAAAACTCATGTCCGCTTCGTGCGCAAATGCTCCGCCAACGTACCATTTAAAACGGGTTTCTTGTGGTCGAATCCGTCGAGCCATAGTGTAAGAAACATTGTATTTGAAGGCATAAGCCCCTTGATTGTAGCCATCAACAGCTCGTGATTGAACATCATAAATGCCACCGTAAGTATCCAATCTTTTATACCATTTGTCGCTAATCCACTCGCCGTTGATGTGGAGTTGTGCGCCCATGCCCGAATAATTTAAAGGAGAAAAAAGATTGTCCTTACGGGTTTGGTATGAACTGCCGATGCCGATTGTGAAAAATTTTTCACGAAGGGGCCCCTCAGTATTTTGAGCAAAAATTAGAGTAGAATTGAGTAAGACAAGGCATTGTATTAAAAATAATTTCATTTATAAGGTGTTGATTATCAATTATTTAATTCAATTGTTTGATTTGAACGAAAAAGAAAGTGTAATATAGTCGTTGCTTTGCGGTTGTCAAAATTTTGATTTGTTTTATTGAAAACACTTAACACGAATTAGACGAATTACAAATCGAATTCTTCTAATTTAGATGTAATGGTTTAGATTTTTATATCCCAATTGGTCTAATTCGTTTTAAAATTCGTTTTATTCGTGTTATCATTATTCGTTTGTATTTCAATATAAAAAGCCCCAACCGCAAAAACGGTTGGGGCAACGATATGAATGATTTACAAAAAACACATATTAATAAGTGATTGCGTGCGGCAGATGAATCAGCCGCTACATTTTGGTTTGATGCAACAGAATTAAACGCCACGTCATTACGTAATGAAGTAGTTAAGTCGAATTCTCCAAAATCACTTTTACTGAAATCAATTAATCCACATTGTCGTGCAGATATGAATTGCCCGATGTTCTCAACTCATCGTTTTCATCAATTGACCATTGCGACATATTTGATTTTTCAGATGACACTTGAACATTATCCAAACGAACACCTCTACGCATGTAAGCGGGTTCGTTTTCCATTTCAATAATGGTTTGCGGATTGTTCAATTTCATCGAATTTACGTTTGAACGCAATTTTTCACGACGTGAGTTTTCCTGTGCCAAGTGGCGACGGCGTTCCTCATCGGTCATCGGTGTTTCCTTGAAAAAAGGATCTGATTTTTGATTGTAAACGGGGCGTGGCTTTGACAATTTTGAAGATTCTAGTTCGATGCTTGACCCCTCATTTTCATCAAAGCCAAACCCGAAAAAATCGGCTTTCTTTGTGTCTTTGCGAGGTTCGTCATCCAAAGATACCACAACTTTTCCTTCTGCGTTGCGACCTTCTTGCTTGGCAATAGTAGTTGCACGGCTTTCAAAACCTGTTGCAATAACGGTAACTGAAAGTTTATCGCCCAAAGTTTCATCGTAGCAATTTCCCCAAATTAAATTTGCTTCATCGCCCGCTTCTTCTTGCACAAATTCGGTAATAGCGAAAATTTCGTCCATTGTTACCTCTTTTGTGCCGCTTGTGATGTTCACCAAAATCTGTTTTGCACCTGAAATATTTGTCTCTTCCAAGAGGGGAGAAGACAAGGCTTGATCAACCGCTTTCTTCGCACGGTTGTCTCCGTCTGAAATACCAATGCCCATGATAGCGACACCCGAACCACGCATGGTCGTGTTAACGTCTTCAAAATCCACGTTGACATAACCCGGCATTGTGATGATTTCGGCAATGCCTTTGGCAGCCGTTGTCAAGATATTATCCGCTTGCGCAAATGCACCAGACACGCTCAAATTACCATAAATTTGACGCAATTTATCGTTAGAAATGATGATAATTGTATCAACATTTTTCTTCAATTCGTCTAAACCTTCAAAGCCTTGTGTAGTACGCTTGCGACCTTCAAAAGAGAAAGGCAAGGTTACGATAGCCACGGTCAAGATGCCCATTTCTTGCGCTGTTTTCGCAATGATGGGTGCTGCACCTGTGCCTGTTCCGCCGCCCATACCAGCCGTGATGAAGAGCATTTTAGTACCATTTTCAAGATACTTTTTCACATCATCAATGCTTTCGAGACATGCTTGCTTGCCACGTTGGGGTTGTGAACCTGCACCCAAACCCGCCGAAACGGTTGGTCCAAGTTGTATTTTTGTCGGCACGGGACAAGTCTCCATAGCCTGTGAATCCGTATTACACACCGCAAAGTCAACACCGACTATGCCTTGCTTATACATATATGTAACGGCATTTGAACCACCGCCACCTACACCAATTACTTTTATGATTGACGGTTCTTCCTGTTTGAAATTAAAAACCATGATTTTCTGTTTTTTGTAAGAATTATAAATTATAGTTTCATAATGAACCTATATAAAACGTTGATTTTCAATGCGTTACATATTGAAAATAACGCCTTGATAGATTGATTTTAATGCAATTGTTTTTCCAAAAACTTTAAACTTTTGTGATGAATCATTGCAGACTTCATTTAGCCATTGATTCGGTTTTTTTGTTCTTGTAAAAATTTCTATGTAAGGCTTATTTTGTTCTACATATATAATGTGTTGCAACGACGGAATTGTTTTGTAACACGGCAATTTAGTATTCCAATCAAAATTAACGGTCGTTTTTGATGCGACTTCCACAATTACTGAGGGGTTCATTGTCGCCGTCTTTGTTGCAGCATATTGATGAATTTCAGTTATCCCAAATACTGTATGAATATCGGGTTCAAAAATTTCATCGCAATCTCCCACAAAAACAGGTCGGTTGCTACCCAGAATCTTATGCCCTTCTGTAAGGAGAGCATTGTGAAGCATAGCAATTAGATTTGCTACAATAGTCTCGTGATTTTCGGTAGCATAACTCATATTACCAACTATTTGACCTTTGGAATACTCGATTTTAAATTCAGGCAATTCGATGAGTTCCCAAAAATCTTCCTTTGAAGCGGGAATCCAAACCAATTCATCTGTTACGCTGAATTTTTCTCTGAGCGTTTCCGCTGTTACTTTTCTTTGTGTTGCAACCATTGTAGCTTAATTTTTTTCAAAATTAAGAAAAAAATTCTAATAAAGAATGTATTGTTTACCGTGTTTTCAAAATATTGAATGAAGATAATCTTCATATATACATCTAAACACTAAATAATACTAAACACTTATTTCAAATCTGTGTCAGGTTCAGCTTCGAACCACTCTTTTGTGCGCTTGAAAAGATTTTCCATCCATTTGCCGCCGTTTGGTTTTTCGCTTTCCGTCGAGATTTGCTCTACCACCAATTCCTCGGTTTTAGTTTCTACGATGGGTTGCTCAATCACGACGGGACGGTTGCGCATTTTCTCTTCTTCAAAAGCAATGCCATTGAGCAAAAGCCCGATGCCCGTTGCAAAAATAGGACTTGCTACTTGTTGAGCGTAGCCATGACCCAAATGCTCAACGGGGATACCGATGCGTGTGCCCATGCCTGTGTGGAACTCGCACAATTTTTCAATATCACGGAGCAAAGAGCCACCACCTGTTAAAACGATACCACCAATCAATTTGCGTTCAAAACCCGAGCGACGGATTTCCCAAACCACGTAGTCGAAAATTTCTTCCATACGGGCTTGAATAATGCGTGACAAATTCTTTTCGCCTATTTCTTTATAATCACGACCCTTCAAACCCGGGATTGTGATGATTCTATTGTCAAAAACTTCGTCAGCCAAAGCCGCACCGAATTTTACTTTCAGTTGCTCGGCTTGAACCTGCATCACGCTACATCCTTCTTTGATGTCAGACGTAATTACATTACCACCAAAAGGAATAACAGCCGTGTGGCGAATGATGCCTTCGTGGAAAATCGTGATGTCAGTCGTGCCACCGCCAATGTCAACAAGGGCGATACCCGCTTCTTTTTCTTCTTCGCTCAACACCGCCACCGCCGAAGCAATAGGTTCAAGTGTCATGCTTTCAACCTTCATACCCGCCCGTTCAACGCAACGGTGAATGTTGTTGGATGCTGAAATCTGACCCGTAATGATGTGGAAGTTCGCTTCTAAGCGCACGCCACTCATACCGATAGGGTCAGTAATACCTTGTTCGTTGTCCACGGTGTATTCCTGTGGGATAACGTGCAAAATCTTATCGCCAGGAGGCAATACGAGTTTATACATGTCATTTACAAGTCGTTGGATGTCTTTTTGACCAATTTCTGTGTGGTCATTGTCACGTGTCAAAATGCCACGGTGTTGCAAACTCTTGATGTGTTGCCCTGCAATGCCTACGTGTACGTGCGTAAATTTAGTTTTCGCCGCACGTTCAGCCGCTTGAATCGCTTCTGAAATAGCATTTACAGTTTTTTCGATGTTCGTCACAACGCCACGCATCACCCCGACGCTGTCAACTTTACCGATTCCAAGAATTTCTAATTTGCCATGTTCGTTTTTGCGACCAGCAATTGCACAGACCTTGGTCGTGCCAATGTCCAGTGCTACCACGAGATTGGTAGCAATAGGTGTTTGTTCATTCATATCAAAAAAGTGTTAATTGCGCCAATTGGGTTGGTGCAAGTGTTAATTATAGTATTTCAATATCCTGTTTTTTGTTTTTCCTTTTTTTGATGCGATGCCGCCCGTGAGAGCCACATTTTGCTGTTGTAGAGTGTGTTTGTTTTCTATAAATTTTCTCAAAAAGTATAATAAAATCAGTTATTGCTCATATTGTTACTTACTTACAAAGTGTTATTCAAATGAATGATACATAAGAAAATAATACAATTTGTAGTATAAGGTTTATTGATGTGTCTTTAATTTGTTTTTGCAAATTTAACGACATTTGCATCAAAAATGCGCTGCAATTTAGAGGTATTTTTCAAATCTCAAAAATTTACAAGCATTTTTTTTTGAAAATCAATGATTTAAACATCCAAATTTATGTCATTTTATACGAAAGATACAATAGTAGTTTAAACATTTATTTTTTTAGTAAGTATTTTATGCCCCTAAAACTGTACTTATTTATATTTTTAACATATTTTGTTTTAGTTTTTGAGGCTTTGATTTCAAGTAAATTTCTTGAAATATGTTGATAGAAAATCCCGTAATTTTGATTTTGATACCAATTTTTGTTTAAATTTAAGTTCAATTTTTTAAAATCAAAAATATAAATATTCTATGAATAAAAAAATAATTGGACTCATTTTGGGCGCAATTTCTGTCTTCGTAACAGTCAAGTTTTCAAAAAAAATCAACCTCAATCCGCAACTTGAAGTAGGCCAAAAAATGGATTCTCTGAATGGCGTTTTCGTTTATTTCAACGGCGATGTGAGTAATGTCAATGGTAGAAACACTTCACCCGACGGCTACAATATTGGTCTAAAATGGCAATGCGTAGAATTTGTAAAACGGTACTATTTTGAAAAACTCAATCATAAAATGCCCGATGCGTTTGGCAACGCCAAAGATTTCTATGACCCAACTTTGGCAGATAGCACCTTGAATGTGAAACGAAATTTGATGCAATTTAAAAATGGCAGCGTTTCAAAACCAAAAGTTGAAGATTTGTTGATTTATGACGGCACTTTGACGAATAGCTATGGGCATGTGTCTATTGTGTCATACATAGGTGAGCGTGAGATTGAAGTTATACAACAAAATCCCGGGCCTTTTGGGAAGCCACGAGAAAAGTTTTCGCTCACTTTTTTGAATGGCAATTGGGTGATTGGTAATGATAGAATTTTGGGTTGGCTGCGCAAAATGTAGCGGCGGATTTATCCGCCGATAGTCATAAACAATTGATAATCAATGTGTTACACATCCATCGGCGGTTAAAGCCGCCGCTACATTTTACATTCGGCGGTTAAAACCGCCGCTACACTAAGTCTGCATCACCCCCACATTAAACTTCTCCACAGGCGCATTATTCGCCGCTTCAATCCCCATCGAAATCCATTTTCGAGTTTCCAAAGGGTCAATAATCGCATCCACCCAAAGGCGAGAGGCCGCATACTGAGGGGTCGTCTGTCTATCATAATTCCCTTTTATTTTATCGTAAAGGGCTTGTTCTTTTTCGGTATCCACGATTTCGCCTTTGGCTTTCATCGAAGACGTTTGGATTTGTAGAATCACTTTTGCCGCTTGTGCGCCACCCATCACCGCAATTTTTGCCGTGGGCCAAGCGACGATTAAACGAGGGTCATAAGCCTTGCCGCACATCGCATAATTGCCCGCCCCGTAGCTATTGCCCATCACGATTGTGAACTTCGGAACGGTCGAATTCGATACCGCATTCACCAACTTCGCACCGTCTTTTATGATGCCGCCATGTTCGCTACGACTGCCCACCATGAAACCCGTAACATCGTGCAAAAACACCAACGGAATCTTCTTTTGGTTACAATTCATGATAAAACGGGTCGCTTTATCCGCCGAATCAGAATAAATCACGCCGCCAAACTGCATTTCGCCCTTACCATTTCTTATCACTTGACGATTATTAACGACGATGCCGACCGCCCAGCCATCAATGCGAGCGTAGGCACATAGTATCGTTTTTCCGTATCCTTCTTTATAAAAAGTCAGTTCAGAATTGTCCACCATACGCTTCAAAAGCTCAACCGTGTCATAAGGTTTGGCGTTGCCCGCAGGGAAAATTTCGTA
>JAYTMW010000998.1:0-3895 GCA_043728105.1 Saprospiraceae bacterium
GAAGTCGATGAAAAAAGAATTCAACGACACCCTATAATACCAAAACTCAGTTACAGAATTGCAGCCTAATATGCGCTTTTATTTATTTCACGTTCCTTAGTAGGTTTTACAAACAAAGTTTTTCGTACTTTTGAATAAAAATTTAAAATGAATACTTTAACATTTAGTGACAATTTTGTGCCTTATCGTTGGTTTTTGTGGACAAGTTTTCCGTTTCTGATTATTCAATTTATCATCAGTTTTATATGGCGCACACCTTCCGTAACTTTACCTTTTCATGATACCTATTTCATTTTTACAAATAGTCATATTCTAACCCTAATTGCCGTATTTTTTTTCTTTATTGCAACCATATATTACGTCATGCTCAAGATGGATAGGCAGCTTCATCAAGATTTATGCTTGGTTCATTATTTTTCTACAATAATATCAATATTAATTTTCATGTTTGGCATGGTAATTTCGGGGTTTTTCATACGCTCTGAAAGCACTGATGTTAAAGAAACGTTATTCGACTTTAAAACATTCAATAAATACATTGCAGGTTCTGGTTTTTTACTACTTTTCGGTCAAATTGTATTTATAATTAATTGTTTATCAAGTATTTTTGGAAAGAACAAAAAAGTATGAGTGCGTTTAGCAACACAAAATTTAACAAAAAATTATCAAATCAGTTAAAATCATTAATCTCCAATATCGTTTTGTAATGAGGATAAAGATTAATACCGATTTTAAAAAATAAAAGATAAAATTAAGAACATGATAAAGAAAACCTTTTTCGCTTTCACCCTTTCATTAATGTCGTTGTTCGCACAAGCCAATAACCCATTCATAAAGGACACAACACCCTCCATTCCACGTGTTTTTGTCTTAGGGCAGTTTGATGGCGCACCTTTCGAAAATATGAAGAGTGACTATGATGCAACACTCGCCTCCGCTTGCAAAAATGATATGGAATTGGCATTTTATTCTTGGGTTTCTCTACTCAAACACATGGAAACTTTTGCTGGACGAACAGGTTATGACCTCAACGGCATCAAAATATGGCTCTATGTTTTTTGGTCTAAAGAAGGTAATGTAGATTATATTGCTTATTATCCTAAACCCAATTCTCGGAATATTAAAGGAGAAGAATTAACTAATTTTTTCAATGATTTCTTGAAAACCTATACGTTTCCTATTAAAAACGAGAAAAATTTCTCTAATTATAGCTCTGCCAATTTTCCTGTAATGGTTGAAAAGCCCGGCAACAATGGCGGTTCACAAACCGTGAATGGCAAAGGCAACGGAAATGGTGGTGGTCGCAACTAAAATATATTGTTAGAAAAAACACAAAAGACCTTCCAACTACGGAAGGTCTTTCTTATTTTTGTGATTCTGAAATGAGTGTGATTGCAAAAAAAGACTAAACGGGTTAATTAAATTTTGGTACTCTACTTAGACTGAAAAGGACTAAAAGGATTGATTTAATTTTTGAATAGAAAAATTTTCAATTTTTCTATTCAAAAATTAAATCAATCCGAAAAAACAACCCCTAAGCACGCCTTTTATGCGCAGCATAAAACAGTGAGTGAATACATCAGATAAGTTTTACACACTCAAAAAGTATAAACAAACACATTTTTAACAATTAAATTCAAACAACTATGGGTCTTTTCATCATCGGCGGCATTTTTTCCTTCATCGGAATGATGCTCAGCGGTCGCCTCAAATCCAAATTCGAGCAATATAGTCAAGTCAGTTTGAGCAATCATTTAAGCGGGCGAGAAATCGCCGAGCAAATGTTGCGTCACTATGGCATCCACGATGTGAAAGTGCAACTTGCCGAAGGCTTTTTGAGCGATCATTACAATCCCGCCGACAAAACAGTCAATTTGAGTGAATTGGTTTACAACGGCAAAAGTGTATCATCTGCCGCCGTGTCCGCACATGAGTGCGGTCATGCTGTGCAACACGCCACGGGGTATTCGATGCTGCAAATGCGTTCGGCGATTGTTCCAGCTGTGAAGTTTTCGACCAATATTCAACAATTTTTAATGCCCATTGCCCTAATGACTGCAAGTAGTTTCATGGGCAAATGGATTTTGCTCATCACTATTTTGGTTTATGGCGTGACAACTGTGTTCAGTCTCATCACATTGCCCGTTGAGTTTGATGCAAGTCGTCGAGCGTTGGTTTGGTTAGAATCGTCGGGCAACACCGTGCCACAAGAGCAAGCGGGCGCAAAAGATGCCCTTTGGTGGGCTGCCATGACCTACGTGTGTGCCGCAATGGCAGCATTGGTTTCGTTGCTTTATTTGATTATGCAATATCAAAGAAGAAATTGATACATCTTGTAGCGGCTGATTTATCTGCCGAATACGTAAATTTGCAAGACTTGCGTGACATTCGGCGGATGAATCCGCCGCTACAGCAGGTTGCAAAACCCAAAGCGGAAATTGCTAATAATAAAACCTAAGAGTCGTTTCATGCGTGGAACGACTCTTTTTTTTGTTTTAAAATCAAAAAAGACGCTACTTATTTCATAAAATTCTACCTTTAACGCTCAACAAATTAACTCAAAATTAGAAAAAGGGCCCCTCAGTATTTTAGGTACTTTTGCTTTTATTTTAACGCACTTTTCGATGCAAAATACAATTTCAGAACAAGCCGACATCATCATCATAGGCGCAGGGCCAGCGGGTACAACGTGCGCTTTGCAACTCCGTCATGCACCCCACTTGCGGGTTATTTTGTTGGATAAAGCCACTTTTCCACGCACAAAAGTGTGTGGCGATGCCATTGGAGGACATTCTATGAAGTTACTGGCAAAGCATTGTCCTGAATTGGTAGAAGATTTTAGAACATTTCCACTTAAAACAAGGACACGCCAAACACAGTTTTTTGTCAATCACCAAAAGCCTTTTCTCATCAAATGGGTTAATGAGGCTTATTGCTGCACGAGGACAGATTTTGATAATTTTTTATTTCAAGGTGTAAAAAAATACGCTAAAAATGTAGAAATAGTTGAAGGCTTTTCGGTACATCAAATTGAACAAAATACTGAGGGGGTCACTGTTTTTAATAAAGATGCGAGCAAATCCTATTCAGCTAAAATCATCATAGGTGCGGACGGCGCACATTCGGTGGTTGCGAAACAATTGACAGATACCCGCATGGAACATCACCACCACTCGGCGGCTGTGCGCACCTATTTTGAAGGTGTAACAGCGATGGACGAGAACACAACCGAGGTTTATGTATCAAAAGCCTTTACGCCAGGCTATTTTTGGGTTTTCCCTGTGTCGGAAACGGTCGTGAATGTTGGTTTTGGGATGCTTTCGGAGGAAGTTTCTAAACGAGATATTAATTTACGGAAAGCTTTATTTGAGTTTATTGAAGAAACGCCAGTTCTAAAAGCCAAATTTAATTCGGCAAAGCAAATTGGCAAAATAGAAGGATTTGGTTTACCCATGGGAACAAGGCAAGTACCCATGTCAGGCGATGGTTTTTTGCTCACGGGCGATGCCGCTTCACTCATTGACCCCGCCTCAGGTGACGGCATCGGCAACGCCATAGCAAGCGGTATTTTTGCCAGTGAAAAAGCCATAAAAGCCTTCGAGAAAAATGATTTTTCAGCTTCTTTTTTAAGAACTTATGACCAACAAGTATGGCAGTTTTTGGGTAAAGAATTGAAAGATAACACCCTTCGTTTGCGTATATACACCCGCTTTCCGTGGTTAGCCGATGCGGGCGCATGGCTCATGGGCAATGATTTTATCAATCGAATGGTAAAGAAATTTGGTATTTGATTCCTATGAAATAAATATTTATTATTAACTATAAAAAATGAAACAGAAATAAACTCCACCATTTATAAGATTCTTTTTACGATTAAGACATTCTATTTTTAATG
>JAYTMW010000999.1:0-1902 GCA_043728105.1 Saprospiraceae bacterium
GATTTGAGTGGGAAGACGCTCCTTCACCAAGCGAATATCTTGAATTTACAATCGTTAAATCGCCAATTACAGAAGAAACTGTTTTGACAATTACCGATTTTTGCGATGCCAATGAGGTGAAAGAAGCGCAAAAATTGTGGGATTCTCAAATCGCTCAAATGCGGGTAGAAACTGGCGGTTAAACCGTTTGTTTCTATCTCAATTTATCCCATTTTCAGTTATAAAACATTGGCTATCAGCCTTTTATGATTTAGCTATCTTTATAACTAAAATTCTCGACCTAAGCTAAAAACAACCTAATTTGTCGCTACTAACAAGTTACACCCTCGTATATCTGAACTATCCAAGCGTCCTAAAATCTCAAAAGAATCGTCCGCATATACTCGAACCAAATCATCGGTAGCGATAAAACTACAGGTATCTAAATTGCCCAAATCTATCACATTTAGGACACCCAAACGACCCGAATTTGGTAAAATACTGAGGGGGTCGTTCACATCTCTTGATAAAATTTTCATGGTTTCGCTACATTCAAATCGCCCAAAACCTTTGGAATAGCCTTGCGACATGAGTTCCGTCATGCCATATTCTGAATGAATTGCCGATGTACCAAAGCCATTTTGAATCGTCTCGTGCAGCTCTTCTCGTATCATTTCTCGCCGCCGACCTTTCATGCCACCCGTTTCCATGATGATTAATTCGGGAAAATCGAGCTGAAATTGCTCCACAAAATCGAGCAAAGCAAAGCTCACGCCGAACAAAACTGTTGGAATATTTTTTTCTTTATTTTTGACCAAAATATGACATAGCTCCTCGTGATTATAAAGGAAAAAGCCGCTTTGAGGATAGTTTGATTTTTTATTAAAATCATCCACCATCACAATCAGCGATGAACCTTCTCGCTCAAGATAGGAAGGCAAAAGTCCGAGAAAACAATAATCGTCAACTTTTCCATAAAATTGTTCAAACCCTTTATGACATAAGGCTTTATAGAATGCCACATCTCTGATATAATGACTACTCGTTACCAAACCCGTTGTGCCTGAGCTTGTGAAAGCCGTTTCAGCTGTCCACGAACCCGTTTGAATTATCTGATTTTTAAAAAACTGAATCGGCAAAAAAGGAATATCTTTGATTGAAGAAATTTGCGAAATTTCTTTGCCAATCAATGAACAATATCGTTGATAAAAAGCGTTATATTTGTATTGATAAGCAAACACTTCTAAAGCCAGATCATCAAATTTGGTTTCAGAAACGTGCTTACACGAGTTAAGACTTAATATTTTTTCTTTTAAATAATCTCTCAAAATATTGTAAATCAATCAGTTATGAAATCAATTTTTTCCTTATTCATTATTCTATCCGTTGTTTTTGCCGCTTGTGTGCGTCCGCCCAACTACCCTATCGAGCCTCGTATTGAGTTTTTAGGTTTATCCAAAAATACGGTACTCCAAGGACTCACCAAAGATACACTCTTTCTGAGCGTCTCTTTCACCGACGGCGACGGGGACATAGGTTTTCAAAGTAACGACAGTACTTTATATGTTGTGGACACCCGCAAAAATGGCGCACGCATCAACGACGTTCAAGGCTTGCCTTCAGTGCCTGAACAAGGTGCTGGCAATGGCATCACGGGTGAAATTCGGATGCGTATTAATGGTGGATGTTGCACAAATACGCTCGTGCCATGTTCCGCTCCTTTCAAATATTCTCGGGATACGGTTATTTACGACATCTATATCAAAGACCGTGCAGGGCATGAAAGCAATCATGTTAAAACACCGCCTATTTATATTTTGTGCCAATAGTAACAAGTAAATAATAAATAGGTCATTTTTTTTGAAACACATAGGCACATAGGACACATATTTTTCAGGAGTAATCTTTACAACTCATTGAAAA
>JAYTMW010001000.1:0-5854 GCA_043728105.1 Saprospiraceae bacterium
ACGCCAAAAGTACCATCTTCCAAACCCTCCAAATGACAGCCAATGCGCCCGATAATTAAGCCCAAAATCAAAGGAAAAGTCATCAAATCACCCGAAGAAGTCGTGATTTTGAGCATTTTTTTAGTCATTTCAACCCCAAAAAGACCACCCAAAAAGCCGCCGACAATGGTTTTGTTGCCCATGAAATACAACAAACCCATGCGATGCCATTGATCGGGACGCTCCAAAACGCCGAGAATATGCGACCCCAAAAAAGCCCCAAAAGCGGCCCCAATAAAAATCCACATACGGTTGTCTTCGCTGATAGAATCGTATGTATTTTTACGTAAATATACATAAAAACGATAGCCGATGGTGTAAGCCAAAATCTCAAAAATGAGGTGAATGTGCAAGTAGGCGTTGCCAAAATGTAAGGTTACAGGATAGTGCATGAAATGATTTTTAAAGAATATTTACTCATTATTGTTGTCTTCATCAATATTCAAAATATGTTCTAATTGACGACGCAATTGCTCTTCATTAGGTAAATAAAATTGATATTTAGATACGAATAATTGACTTGACAAACCATACGTTGCATATTTTACGAGCATTCTATTGTCTTCACGAGTTAAGATAATACCAATTGGAGGATTGTCACCTTCTGCATTTTCTTCTTCTGCGAAATAGCCTAAATAAAAATTCATTTGTCCAATATCCTCATGTATGATTGGGTTGATTTTAAGGTCTATCAAAACAAAACAACGTAAGAAACGATGGTAAAATACTAAATCTACTTTGTATGTCTTATTATCTAAATTGATTTTATATTGCCTACCAACAAAAGTAAAGCCTTTGCCAAGTTCTAATAAAAAGGTTTGTAAATTATCAAGTAATCTGTTTTCTAAGTCTTTTTCAGAAATTTTATAAGGGTCAGGGATTTTTAAAAACTCAAAAACATAAGATTCTCTGATAATATCGTTAGGGTCTTGGATAATATTTCCTTGTTTTGCTAATTTCAATATGCCTTCTCTATCTTTACTTGCAGCTAAACGTAAAAAGAGAGATGTTTTTTTTTGTCGTCTAAGTTCTCTGACATCCCAATTTTCATTTATTGCTTGTTTTTCGTAAAAATTTCGCTCAAGATCATGCTCAATTGATATGAGTTCTATGTAATGAGACCAACTCAATTTGTCAGACAGTGTCTGACAAATTGGATACCGCAGAAAAAGTTGTCTCATATTATTAAGATTTGGTCGGCTAAAACCTTTACCATGAATAAGTGTCAAATCTTTGGCAAGGTTGGCTAACAATCTTAATCCATATACGGCTTTAGGGTTTCCTTTTTGTTCATATTCAATGATATATTGACCGATTTTCCAATATGTATTCAAGATAACATTATAAGTAGTATTTCTTATAATTACATATCCTTCAGTGTAGGTATTAGAGATATGTTGTAATAGAACATCATAGTCGTTTTGCTTTTTAATATCCATATTATAATTTCGTTTAAATCTAAAAAAAATCAGCGTTAAATCAGCAAAATCAGTGGTTAAAAGTTACAGCAAAGCCGCCCCAAAAACGCCCGCAGAATCACCTAATTTTGGCTTCAAAAACACCGTATCGCAACGAGGATTGAAGAGGTGTGGAATCGCCGCCGCCACGCCTTCGGTATAAAGCCAATCCGTGTTGCCAACACCGCCACCAAGCACAATCACATCAGGGTCAAGGATGTTAATGATGACCGCAATAGCCTTTCCAAAAAAGTGAATTTGACGCTCTTTCGTTTTGCGAGCCGCTTCATCGGTTTCCAACCTATTGAAAATTTCTTTCAAACTTAAATGGTTGCCTGTCAACGATTTATAATAATTTTCGAGGTGAGGCCCCGCTAAAACCCTTTCGACACAACCTACTTTTCCACAATAACATTGCCCGCCGCTATCGTCCAAAAAATTGTGTCCCCATTCGCCCGCAATGCCGTGGCGACCATTCAAAACCTTCCCATTCACGACCACGCCACCGCCTACACCCGTACCCAAAATGACCCCAAAAACAACCTCCGCATTGGGCAAAACATCCTTCACGGCACCCATATTTGCCTCCGCAATCGCAAAGCAATTCGCATCGTTGGCAATGCGGACTTCGATGCCGAGTTTGCGCTCCAAATCTTGTTTGGTAGGCATCCCGTTGAGGCAAGTCGTATTAGAATTTTTATGCAAGCCACTGAGGGGGTCGAGCGTGCCAGGCCCCGCAATGCCCAAGTGAGACGGACTTAAACCTGTTTCTTTTTCCAACATTCTTACGACTTTCACAATCTGATTTAAGATATGGTCGTAGCCATGTTCTTGCTCCGTAGGTACTCGCAAACGGGTCAATACTGAGGGGTCGTCCTTAGATTTCAAAACGACACCTTCTATTTTAGTGCCGCCGAGGTCAATGCCAAAAAGAGGATTCATTGGTTGGTCTTTTTTTATTTTTGAAAAAATGCTTTGAGCAAATGTAGGAAAAAAGGATTAATCTTGAACTAAATAGCGGAATGGTTGTCTTTCTTTTGTCATTTTAAAATTTAAGGTGAACAATGAAATTAAACACAAAGAAACAAAGTACACAAAGTGCTATATTTAAACCTTTGTTTTCTTTGTTTCTTTGTGTTTATTAGATTTCATTTTGACTACTATCTTATAAATCGTTGTAATTTTGCATCAAAATAAAAAATGAGTATGAAAAAACTATTCTTATTGAGCATAATCTTTTGGGCTTTTCAAGCGAACAGTCAAACCTTGATTACGGTTGAAAACATCAAAAAACACGTCAGCTTTTTGGCTTCCGATAAGTTGGAAGGCAGAGGCACATCCACGAAGGGCGAGGAAAAAGCGGCGAAATACATTGCCAAAAATTTCAAAAAATTGGGCTTGAAACCAATGGGTACTGAGGGGTCATTCTTTCATCGTTTTGAATTTGCTAAAATCACCAATCCTCACGCCACCGATGACCCTAAAATGCCTAAGCAAAAGAGTCAAAACGTGGTTGGCTTTTTGGATAATGGCGCAGAATTTACGATTGTGATTGGCGCACATTACGACCATCTGGGCAGAGGTTTAGATCATAATTCGCTCGACCCAAATCCAGACGGAAAAATCCACAACGGAGCGGACGACAATGCCAGTGGCACTTCGGGCGTGCTTGAATTAGCCCGTCAATTTACCCAAAACAACAAAAAAGAGCCTTATAACTTCCTTTTTATGTGCTTTTCGGGTGAAGAATTGGGTTTATTGGGTTCAAAAAAATTCATCGAGTTTCCAACTTATAACCTTGATAAAGTGAATTATATGTTCAATATGGACATGATTGGACGTTTCAGAGACGAAAAAGGTTTGATGATTCAAGGCATTGGCACGTCGAGTCTTTGGGGTAAAATGATTGAAGTGATGGGCGGCGATATGAAAATTATCCCCGATTCATCAGGCGTTGGCCCTTCGGATTATACGTCTTTTTACTTGAAAGGCATCCCTGTTTTGGGCTTTTTTACGGGTCAACACACCGACTATCACAAGCCTTCCGATGATACGGAATTGATTAATTTTGAAGGCGAAAAAAAGGTTTTGGACTACATAGTGCGCTTCGTGGAAGCCACTTGCACGTTTCCAAAAATGGATTTTTTGACCACCAAACAGCCCCAAAATCAAGCCCGTGATTTTAAGGTCACGATGGGCGTGATGCCCGATTATGCCTACGACAAAAAAGGGATGCGCATTGACGGCGTGACCGACAACCGACCTGCCGCCAAAGCGGGCATAAAAACGGGTGACGTGATTCTGAAAATAGGCGATATGGACATCGAAACAGTTTATACGTACATGGATGCTTTGACGAAATATAAGAAAGGCGAAACAGCAAAAGTGGTGGTGAAACGGGGTAATGACGAGGTGGTTTTGGATGTTACTTTTTGATGTTTTTTGTTTGATTTCTTACTTTTTTATGTATTTTTGTAAAAAGATAAATCATGTCTGTATTAATTGAAAATATGCCAGTGGCTAAAAAACCACGTTCAATATCACTTCAAACTTTTCTTCAACGTTATTCAAACATTGAAGATGGTTATAAATATGAGTACAATCAAGGAATAATTGAGAAAACTAAAACGATGGATCAAATACAAACAACACTCTATGCAATACTACTTCGTGCATATATTACGACTAAATCTTTTCAAGAAGGTGGTACTATGACGAGCGAAACAAATATGAGTACGACGGATGTTCAACTTCGTAAGCCTGATATTGCCATTTATTCTGCCGACCAACTTAAACGCATGAAAAATGGACAAAATCAAATAGCTGAATGGGTTGCAGAAGTGATTTCAGATACGGATAATATAAATCGTGTAAACAAAAAATTAGAAGAATATTTCAATGCGGGTGTAAAAGTTGTGTGGCATATTTTTCCAAATATTGAAACCGTTTATGTCTATACGGCGATAGATATTGTAACTATTTGTAAAGGAGAAAAAATTTGTAGTGGCGCACCAGCCGTGGCAGATTTTGAGATTTCGGCGACAAATCTTTTTGCGAAAAATTAGAAGTATAAATTTAATAAAAATACTGAGGGGGTGCTTACGGCATCCTCTTTTTTTTAATCGGTGGTTGAAAAAATCATTTCAGAAGGGACAAAATATGTTCCCTTCTTTTCACTTGTACATCCTTTTTTTCTAATAAAATTTTATCTAAAACAGCCTTATCTGCCGTCAAAGGAGAGCCACAATTGAAGGGTGGTTTTGGGTTATATTCCATCATTAATTGGATTTCTTTGGCCGTGTTTTCGCCGTGAATTTCTGCCGCAAGTGCCAAACCAAAATCCACGCCCGCCGTTACGCCGCCGCCCGTGGCACGGTTTCTATCCATCACAATACGTTGATTTTCAACGACTTGTGCATCAAATAATTTTAACAAGTCTAATGAAAGCCAATGCGTTGTGGCTTTGTACCCCCTCAGCAATCCTGCCGCCCCAAGCACCAATGCGCCCGTACAAACGGAAGTGACATAGCGGGCTTGTGCGCCTTGTTTTTTCAGAAAATCCATCACTATTTTATTGCTCATAGCAGCACTTACACCATAGCCACCGGGGACAAAAAGGATGTCCAAATCAGGGCAGTTTTCAAAGGTTGTGTCGGGTAAAATGCGCATACCACCGTCGGCTCGCACGGGGTCTAAATTTTCTGCCACGAGCAAAACTTTTGTGTTGGGCATTCGCCAAAAAACCTCATAAGGGCCTGTTAGGTCTAATTGGGTAAGGTTGTCGAAAAGGAGCATTCCTATTGTCATAATTTCAATTTTATTTCTTCCTTAATTGCCTAATAATCGCTAAATCCTTATAAGCCTCCTTCACTTCTTGCGCAGGATAACCAAAATATGTTTTGCCACCTTCCAAATTTTTTGACACACCTGACTTCGCTAAAATAATCGCCTTTGTGCCAATAACAAGATTTTGCGCAACGCCCACTTGACCATACAAAATCACCTCATCTTCAATCGTCGTGTTGCCGCCAATGCCCACTTGCGCTGCAAAAAGGCAGTTTTTACCAATCGTCACATCATGCCCGATGTGGACTTGCGCATCCAATTTCGTTCCCGCTCCAATGGTTGTGTTGCTCGATACACCTTTGTTTATCGTGCAACCTGCGCCAATATCCACGTTGTCTTCAATCAAAACCCGTCCGCCACTGCGCCACTTTTTATACCCCTCAGTATTTCGCTTAAAATAAAAGGCATCTGTGCCAATAATCGCCCCTGCGCCAATTTGACAATTTTTGCCAATCACCGTGTAATCGTGAATGACCGCATTCGCTTGTATATACGTGCCTACACCTATGCGA
>JAYTMW010001001.1:0-3091 GCA_043728105.1 Saprospiraceae bacterium
ACTCGCCTTTTTCAAGTGATTCTTATAAATCCGACGAATGACATAAGCACCATAATTTTGGTTACGACCTTCAAAAACAATATCGTCGAGGTCTCTTTTTAGAAAATTGGTATTTTCCATTTGACATGAATTTTAATGAGAACAATTAAAAAATATTACGCAGTTTATTGCTTAATTTTTAGTTGTTCCAAGTGATTAAATATGTTTTAAAACGGCATCGATGCTTACTAATATAGATGTGTAAAAAGTTGTTTTTGGTGTGTGTGTTTTGATTTTTTTTTGATTTTTTTTATTTGAATTAGGATTGGTAGGATTTTTAGGATTTTGTAGGATTTTTCACTTAAAACGCTCCTATAAAATCAGAAAATACTGAGGGACCCCTTCGCTAAATTTCAAAAGATACGTTGATAGATGAACGGCCCAAATTACCTCTTCGTTTTTCTTAAAAAAATATCCAAATGGGAAAAATCCTACAAAATCCAATAAATCCTACCAATCCTAATTCAAATTAAAAACCCTATTTCATCTTAAAAATAGTAGAATCGGATTGGTCAATTTTAGCCATCATAAATTGTACTTTCACTATATTTATTTCATCAATAATATCAATCAACCGCTTATATTTTGAGTCTTGCTGCGGCTTAACCAACACCGTCAAAGGCACGTCGTTTCCCCATTGATTCTGCACCTCTTTCTTGCGTTTTATAAGCAAATTTCGGATGCCTTCTTTTGAAAAATCCGTGCTATCCGCTTCGGTACTTTCGGGGCAGACATAATACTTGATTTTGTCGTTCACATCAAGCATCAGCGTAATGGTTTTTGAGCATTTTGCATCCATCCGAATAGGCGTATCAGCAGGTGACAACATCTGGATACTTTTTGCTTTCATAAAAGAAGATGCGAGCATAAAAAAAGTGATGAGAAGGAATCCCAAATCTACCATTGGTGTCATATCCACGTGTGGTGCGGACTTCCCTTTTGTTTGAATTTCAGCCATGTTTTTCGATGTTTAAATGAAAAAATAAGTAATAAATAATCGGTAATTGAGTAATTAGGTATTTTAGATTTTTATTGTTTTTTACTTTAAATAAAATAAAAAGAAAATTATGAATGAGTAAAATTTGATGCACCTAAATCTAAGGTCTTGCGGCAAATTTTTCGTTCTAATTTTCCCTTGTTAAAAATATAGATGTAACTCAATTGCGTTTTGGTGTATAGGCTTGAAAAAAAATTACGTTATTTGCTGTTGATTAATTTGGAATTGTTGAATTGCAATTATTTATAAAAATAAATTACTATATTTAATCAATTAATATCCAATGTTTTATACAACGATTAGTGTAACATTCAACGCCTAATTTTTAATTCTAAATTTTTAATTTTTAATTCATACCATGCGTATAATTTCTGGAAAATTCAAAGGCAGACGCTTTCATCCACCCGCCGACAATTGGCCTACTCGCCCTACAACCGACTACGCCAAAGAAGGACTTTTTAATATTTTGACCAACGAATTTGACTTTGAAGACCTCAAAGTTTTGGATTTATTCGGCGGCACGGGCAGCCACAGCTACGAGTTTATTTCACGGGGTTGCGAGGACGTTACGTATGTAGATAAGCATCCGCCCGCCATAGATTTTGTCAAAAAAACGACCGTTCAACTCAAAATTGAAGACAATATGCGCATCATTCCAGGCGATGTTTTCAAGTTCATCGAGCGAGCGTATGAGCAATATGACTACATTTTTGCGGGCCCGCCCTACGGCATTCCGGGCTTAGATACGCTACCCGATAAGGTGTTTGGCAAAAAAATACTGAGGGGGGAAGGTTGGTTCGTTTTAGAGCATAATCCGAACCATAAATTTGAACATCACCCCCACTTTTTTCAAGCAAGACACTATGGAAAAACCATATTTTCTATCTTTAAAAATGAGGTAAAAAAAGAGGAGGAAAAAGAAGAAGAAAAGATTGAAAAACAAGAAAATAAATCAGCGTAAAATCAGCGTATTCTGCGTATTCTGCGGCTAAAAAAAACGCAAATGGACATCACAAAATTATATCAAGATTTCATCCTCAAACGCAGTCAAGACGACCAAAATTTTGAGAAAAGACTGACCGCACAACACACGCTCGAAGCCTACAATCCGTTGTGTGGCGATAAATTTAAACTGTTTTTGGATATAGAAAATGGAGCGATTTCAAAAGCCTCTTTTCACGGCTACGGTTGCGCTATTTCAAAAGCATCCACATCGGTTTTGATAGAAAAAATACAAAATAAGACGTACAATGAGGCTCTAATTTTGATAAAATCTTATTTTGAGGTTCTAAATACTGAGGGGCCCTTTTTAGAAAAAAACGCCACTCAAATTGATTCAGATATTAAAGCATTTGAAGTGATGCAACAATTTCCAGAGCGTATGTCTTGCGCCACTTTATCGTGGCAAGCGGCTTTGGATTTTTTTATTGATTTGAATTAGGATTAGCAGGATTTTTGAGATTTTGTAGGATTTCTTATTTGAATTAGGATTAGGAGGATTTTGGGGATTTTATAGGATTTTGTACTTGGCGTGAATCCTACAAAATCCCCAAAATCCCTAAAATCCTCCTAATCCTAATTCAAATAAGAAATCCTACAAAATCCAAAAAATCCTTATAATCCTAATTCAAATAAAAATTCAAAAATCAATGGTCACAATCAATTTCACCTCCGCCCTAAAACGTTTTTACCCCGACCTAAAATCCGTAAAAATGGATGCCAAAACGGTCGCCGATGTCCTCCAAAATTTGGATGAAACGTACAACGGCATGACCGATTTTTTGGTGGACGAACACGGCATTTTAAGAGACCATATCAATATTTTCATCGGCGACAAACTGATTGAAGACAGAGAAAAATTAAGCGACAACATCCACGAAAATGACGAAATACTCATTTTTCAAGCCCTTTCAGGCGGCTAATGTAGCTTACGGATTTATCCGACCTGTGCGATTAAAAAACGCTTGGACACATCTATCATCTTGAAACCACCGATTTTAATCGGTGGGCAAGCTCAAAGCACGGAACACATCTATCTTCTTTTCAAAAACATCA
>JAYTMW010001002.1:0-1850 GCA_043728105.1 Saprospiraceae bacterium
TTGATTCGGCTAAAGTCAAAGCCGAAGCGAAATTGGATAGTGTAAAATCTAAAACTTTATCAAGAGTAGATAGCTTAAAATTAAGTGGTGCTTCAAAAATGGAAGAAACAGCAAAAAAACTAAAAGAATCTATAAAAAAATAAACTGCTTTGAACTTTGAAGTTCATCGATTTTGTTTTGTAGACTGAAAGTCTGCTTTCTGAAAACCGATATTAAACACAAATTTTCACCAAATGATTGGTTCAAATTGTGGGTAATGTACTGAAAAATAGTTGGTGGATTTCAAAAAAATAAGTTGTAATATTCTACCGTTAATCAGAAGAGGAATTATGCTCTGGTGGAGACCAACATACTAGCAATATGATTAATGCAATAAGGTAGATTAGGCAGTTCAATTTGAGCTGCCTTTTTCATTTTACCTGTTTGCTTTATGGCTAAAGAAAACTCACCTCTCATTGGCAAGAAACACATACCATTTAATGAAGTTTATTCTGTTTTTAGTTGTTAAACCACGATGAATATCTAGATGATTTTTTAGATGACTAAAAAAACCTTCAATACCATTTGTAGTTCTGGGAATGTTTGCATTTTTTAAATAATGAAACATATTAGGCAAAGCACTTTTTATTGTAGAATAAGAACGCCGTAGCAGTTTGTGAGTGTACCAATATCTATCTGTTTCGTGATTAACAGTTTTTTCATTAATATATTCTTTGTGATTATTATACCAATTTTCAAACTCTTGAATCCAAAATAGTTTATCGTTTTGAGTTTGGATTTTTAAAAGCTTCAAAACAATACTTCTCAATTCTTGTCCTGCAATGTGTTTTGGGTATCGAGTCAGCCACAGCAAGCACATTCGTTGAATATGAACTAAACATCGTTGTACTTTTGCTTCTGGAACTGCGTTTTTTATTGCCTTTAAAATACTCTTATGACCATCAGTTGTAACACTTTCAATTTGAAGACCAAGCTTAATAAGATTTTCCAAATCTTCTTTCATTTCTTGGTAATCTTCACAGTTACTAAATCGAATAAGTTGTGTATAACCATCCAAATTATCCTGATAACAGATCAAACAAAAATTTTGAAAATAAGTAGCATCCATCCTTAAATTGACATTGCTCCTTTTTATGATTTTTACTTTAGGAGCTTGTTCTAAAATGGCATAAAAAGTACGTTGTAAAGTGTCTTTTGAGTAACCGCTATCTCGGACAAGAGTTTTATACGTTTGACGTTCAATAACCCATTTTTTAAACCAAACAAATCGATTTTTTAAACGTTGTTCAGGTCTATTATCCGTAAACAATAATCCACAGTTTTTACATTTGAATCGTTGCTTATTACTTTGTTTTCCCCAGCGAATAACATCGAGGCTTTTACAACCCCAACATCGCTTTTTTTTGGTGGTTTTTCCATATTAAAAAAGTTTGATGAAACGAATTTCATCAAACTTTCTCTAATAACAATCATAATAAGGCTTCACAGACTATTTACCAACTATTTTTCAGTATTATGCCAAAATGTAAAAGTTTTAAAAGATACTTCTCCAAAAGATAAAATGACATTTTCAGAACATTTTGAAATGTATATATCGCATCTTGAATCATTAAATTTATTAAAATGGTCATTACTTTCCTAAGAACCTATTTGGGATAACGAAGAAGTAAATAATTCTAAAAAACAAAACGGAACATATCGAAAAACTAAAATATACTTAACAAAATTTGGAGATTTATTTGTAAAAGCTTGTATTCCTAAAGACAAAATATTCATATTAAAATAAATTACCCCGCCCCACGCTGGTGCGAGCTTCAAGCTCGTTACCTTGCTGGGAGCTTCAAGCTCGT
>JAYTMW010001003.1:0-9724 GCA_043728105.1 Saprospiraceae bacterium
ATAGGCACATAGGACACATAGTTTTTTCATAAAGTGTTGATTACTAAGGATTTATACATAATACTATGTGTCCTATGTGCCTATGTGTTGCAAAAAAAACTTCAATTATACCATGTTATCTTACTCGTTACTTAGCATATTTTATTCGATTAGTTTCGATTTAGAATTACACATATTGTAATCCTAAAGTCTTCTTGACTTAATAAAAAGTCCGCAAAGATAGGCTTTTCAAAGCGTCTGGACAATTTTTTGAGTAGGAATACTCGTGGTAAGTTTTAAAGGAATAAGTTTATTAATGTCAAATTTGACAAAAAAAATTGGGCGACTTTTGAAGCCGCCCAACTCACAACAACCAAGATTGTATTAAAATTTAGTTACCATATTTCACTATTCTATTCTCTTAGGTGAATATCGAATAAAAAACACGGAATAAAGAATATCGAAGTTGTTGAAAATCAATGATTTCGACATTCTATATTCCTTGTTCATTATTCGATATTCAATTAGTACCCCTCAGTAATTAGCACTTTTTCGACTTCTTCTTTACCTTCAAAACGGCGTTTTGCTTCTTCAATCATCGTTGCGGTTGCGGTTGCGCCCACACGAGTAACGCCCCAAGAGCGTACTTTTATCAATTCATCAAGCGTGCGCACACCACCTGCTGCCTTCACTTGCACTTGCGGGGCAGCATGTTGGCGCATGAGTTTGAGGTCATGTTCAGTAGCTCCTTTGTAAGAATATTTGCCATCATCACCTTTCACGAAGCCATAGCCTGTTGATGTTTTCACAAAATCAGCCCCCACTTTGCTACATATTTCGCATAATTTGATTTTCAAATCATCCGTAGGCAAAAAATCATTTTCAAAAATAACTTTTACAATTGCGCCATTATCGTGTGAAGCATCGGTGATGCGCTTGATTTCATCTTCAATATAGTCCCAATCACGACTCAAAACTTTGCCGATGTTTACGACCATATCAATTTCCGTGGCACCTGCTTTGCAAGCCTCCTCGGTTTCAATCACCTTGTTTTCAACCGTGCTGCTGCCATGCGGAAAGCCAATTACCGTACCCACCAACACGCTTGTTCCTTTCAAAAGCTCAGTGGCACGGGCTACATAATAGGGTTTGATGCACACCGAAGCGGCATCATATTTTGCTGCCAAGGCACAACCTTCTTCCAAATCTCGGTCTGTCATCTTGGGATGCAAGAGCGAGTGATCAATCATTTTAGCCAATTCATGAACCATAAAAAAGATTTTTAGAATGAATAATTTTATAATGTCGGGTGTTCTTTTGAGAACGTTAAATTTGCATAATTTGAGCCTATGTAGCGGCGAATTTATTCGCCAATTTAAGTGTAATCAATTGATTGTCAATTAGTTGCAAAACCTTTCGGCGAATAAATTCGCCGCTACATTGCTTACCACGTGCTACCCATTGCATATTTTTCTGTATTACAAAACAAAGAAGAATACACATAAAAACCTCGCTTGCTGGTGCTGTATCGTCTATACATTTGAATGATGGGCGCATTCGTCGGCGTTTTCAACAAAAAAGCGGTTCCTGCTTCTGCACCCACGGCTCTAATTTCTTGTTCCAATCCTTTGATTTCAATATTGTAACGGATGCTCAACGTTTTGAATAAACTGTTTTCGATGAGTGGCTCGTCTATGAAATTTTTTAAACCCCACACGGGTACATAAGAATATTCCAACAAAACGGGAGCATCGTCAGCAAAGCGCACACGCTCGATGTATAGACAACCTTTATCCAATTCTTCTTCCGTTAAATTATAAAAAAACTTATCAGGAAAAGATGTTAAGGCGGGCGTTTTGAGGAAAATAGTTTTCACCTCGTGGTGGCTTTTTTGCACCACTTCCGAAAAACCTTTGAAAGACAATAAACCCAAAGAAGGTCTCGAATTAGCTTGAATAACGCTGCCTTTGCCTTGTATTCTATTGATAAAACCGTCTCTAACCAACTCGCCAAGGGCTTGACGGACGGTAACTCTTGTGATACCGTATTGATTGCTCAACTCATTTTCGGAAGGCAGCATGTCGCCTTCTTGATATTGTCCCGCTTCTATGAGCGATTTTAATTCTTGATAAACCCGTTGATATTGATGCTTGCTCATGTCTATTCAACCCAACGATACAAAGCTAAATTATTCAGCTTGTATAGACAAGTTATTTTAAAAGATTTTTGAAAAATTAGTTTATTTTTATTTAGAAAACTTAAATCATGAGTTTTAAACCTATAAAAGTGGCTAAAATACAGAGTATTAAGCTGAAAATGATGTTTAACAAGGCGTGGGTTGCGTTTCCGTTCATCCAAAGTTGTATAGTCTCGTTTGAAAATGTGGAAAAGGTACTGAATCCACCGCAAAAGCCTGTAACAAACAATAATCGTTGTTGGTCGGGCAATTGTTCTTTCATTGTTAAGCCGACTAAAATGCCTATGATAAAACACGCCGCTACGTTTGACACCAATGTAGCCAAAGGAAAATTATGCTCTAACTTATTGAAAATCAAGGAGATAGCGTAACGCACAAGGCTACCCAAACCACCACCGATAAAAACTAAAAGCCAATTCATAAGTTGGGTAATGATGAATTATAAATGATGAACGATGAATAACCTACCCCCTCAGTATTTTTGATATTTTGAGCGTAATTGAAGGAAAAAGGTACAGTTTTTTTAACTTGTATAGTTAAGTTAAAGTAGATTTTTTTATTAAAACAAAAAATATGTAAAATTAAAAACAAAAAGTTTTTAGTTTATTTTAAAAAATTTATACTTTTGCTATCCAAAAATAAAATAGACATGGAAAAATAACACCCCCTCAGTATTTGAGCGATTTGTGATTACATTTGACCACTTAATTCTACTTTTGCACTTTAAACACACTGTTTTGTGCTGCGCACAAAAGGCGTGCGGGAATAGTTTTTTCGCTTTGATTTGATTTTTGAAGTTGAAAAATCGTCGATTTTTCAACTTCAAAAATCAAATCAAAGCATTTAGTCCTTTTTTAGAATACACAATATATAGAAGTTAAATGGCAAAAAGAAATACCGCTACACCCGAAACGGGCAGTATCAATAGCAATGGCGACCACGTGATTAACTTGAGCAATATGTATCAAGATTATTTCTTGGACTATGCGAGTTATGTGATTTTGGAACGTGCCGTGCCAGCCATTGAAGATGGATTGAAGCCCGTGCAACGCCGTATCTTACACGCCATGCGTGAGATGCACGACGGGCGTTTACATAAAGTGGCAAATATTATTGGTCAAACGATGCAGTATCACCCACACGGCGATGCGTCCATCGGGGATGCGTTGGTGAACATGGGTCAAAAAGATTTGCTCGTAGATCACCAAGGGAATTGGGGTGACATTCGCACGGGTGATGGTGCGGCGGCCCCTCGTTATATTGAGGCTCGTTTGTCGCCTTTCGCTTTGGATGTTGTTTTTAACCCGCAAACCACCGTTTGGGGCGTGAGTTATGACGGACGAAAGAGAGAACCAGCTAATCTGCCCGTGAAATTTCCGTTGGTTTTGGCGCAAGGCGTGGATGGCATTGCGGTTGGTCTTTCTACGAAGATAATGCCGCATAATTTCATCGAACTTATAAAGGCAAGCGTTGATGTTTTGAAAGGTAGAAAAACCGATGTCATGCCCGATTTTCTAACGGGCGGCATGGTGGACGTGACGCATTACAACGGCGGCAAGCGGGGCGGCAAGCTACGGGTACGGGCGAAAATTTCCATTTCTCCCGATAAAAAATTCCTTCTTATCAAAGAAATTCCTTACGCAACCACCACGGGCGACTTGATTGAGAGCATTTTGAAGGCGGCTGAAAAAGGTAAAATAAAGATAAAAAAAGTAAACGATAACACGGCGAAAGACGTGGAAGTGTCCATCGAACTCCAGCCTGGCGTGTCGCCTGATGTGACGATGGATGCACTTTATGCCTTCTCGGATTGTGAAATTTCTATCTCGCCCAATGCGTGTGTCATCATTGACAACAAGCCGCATTTCATGGATGTTAATGAGTTATTGCGTGTCTGTACGGAGCAAACAAAGGAACTTTTGCGCTTAGAATTGGAGATTCGGAAGGGCGAATTGGAAGAAAAATGGCATTTTACGAGTTTAGAAAAAATCTTTATCGAAAACCGTATTTATCATAAAATTGAGGAAGCGGAATCGTGGGAACAGGTCTTGAAAATCATCCCCACGGAGTTGAAAAAATATGTGCTTGAACCCAACGAACCGAAGCAAAAAAATGACACCCGAATTGAATTATTGAGAGCTGTTTCAGAGGAAGACGTGGTGCGTTTGACCGAAATTCGGATTCGTCGGATTTCAAAATATAACAAATTTGAAGCCGATGATTATATGAATCGTTTGCTCGAAGAATTGAAACAAGTGAAGCATGATTTGGAGCATCTGACGGAATATGCCATAAAATATTACGAAGATTTATTAAAAAAATATGGCAAAGGACGTGAGCGCAAAACAGAAATTCGGGTCTTCGATACCATTCAAGCGAGTGAAGTTGTGGCGAACAATGCTAAACTTTTTGTCAATAAAAAAGATGGATTTATTGGTCACAGCTTGAAAAAAGATGAAAATGTGGAGCTTGTGGGCGAGTGTTCGGACATTGACGACATCATTGTTTTTAGAAAAGATGGCAAGTTTCAAGTGGTGAAAATTGCGGAAAAAGTTTTTGTGGGAAAAGACCTTATTCACGTGGCCGTTTGGAAAAAAGGTGATGAACGGACGACCTATAATTTGCTTTATTCGGATGGCAAATCGGGCATCACCTATGGCAAGCGTTTCAACGTCACGGGTATCACACGGGCGAATGAATACGAGCTTACGCAAGGCAATAATAACTCGAAATTACTCTATTTTACCGCAAATCCGAATGGCGAATCCGAAAAGGTGAATATTCAACTCACTCAGCAATGCACCGCAAAAATCAAGCAATTTGAGTTCGATTTTAGCGAATTGGCGATAAAAGGGCGTGGTTCACAGGGCAATCAGATTACAAAATATCCTGTTCGTCAGGTCAAACAATCCTCGGTTGGTAAGTCAACTTTGGGCGCAAAAAAGGTTTGGTTTGATGACATTACGGGCAAGTTGAACGACAACGAAAGAGGTCGTTTATTGGGTGATTTTGACACGGGCGACCATATTTTAGTGCTGCACAAAGACGGTACTTATGAAGTAACAGAAATAGATATGGCAAAGCGTTTTGAAGTGGCTGATATTTTACATTTGGGTAAATTGACTTCTGAAACGGTCGTTACAGCCGTTCATTTTGATGGCAACAAAGAGTGGACGATGGTAAAGCGTTTCAAAATTGAGAAATCAAAATTGAATGAAAAAATCAGTTATTTGGTAGATCATAAAAAATCAGTAATGCTTTTTGTGAGCGCAAAACCCAATCCACGCATTAAATATTCCATCAAAGTAGGTTCTAAAAAAATGGAAGGCGGCGAGGTTGATTTGGCTTCGTTTATTGAGGTGAAAGGTTGGAAAGCTTTGGGTAATAAATTGAGTGACCAAAAACTTTTGGATGTGAAAGAGGTTATTACTGAAGAGACAAAGTCCGAAAATATATCATCTGAAAATGTAGAATCCCAAACTACGGATACCCCCTCAGTATCAGAAGAAAAAAATGAGGAAGGTGGCAAATATCAAGCGGGAGATACTATTGAGTTTGATTTTAATTGATGTAGCGGCTGATTTATCTGCCGCATAATTTTGGAGCTTTCGGCGAATAAATTCGCCGCTACATTCCGATAAAAACAAAAGAGTGATTCGATTTAACCCGAATCACTCTTTATCTTTTATTATCAAAGCCATCTATGCCAAAATACGGCGATAATCTACCAAATTTTAACCCGCTTTGCTTCACTTCTCCACATTTTATCACCTTCTTTTACATCAAAAGCCTTGTAAAAAGGTTCAAAATTACTGAGGGGGCCGTTTGAGCGATACCTGCCTGGAGAGTGAGGATCGGTCACAATGCGTTGCGCCATTGCCTCATCCCGCATTAAGCCACGCCACACTTGCGACCATGAAAGGAAGAAACGTTGGTCGGGTGTGAAGCCGTCAATGCGGTCATTGTTTTTGCCTTGCGGTGAGTAATTTTTGAATGCTTCGTAAGCCAAAGTTACGCCGCCGAGGTCAGCTAAGTTTTCACCCAAAGTCAATTTACCATTCACGTGAACGGTATCCAAAACGGTATATCCATTGTATTGCTCAACCATAAGATTGGCTTTGACATCAAATTTCTTAGAATCTTCTTCCGTCCACCATTCTTTAAGGTTGCCTTCAAAATCGAATTGACGACCTTCATCATCAAAACCATGTGTCATTTCGTGCCCAATCACGGCACCAATGCCACCATAGTTCACCGCATCATCCGCTTCATTGTCGAAGAACGGATATTGCAAAATGCCCGCAGGGAAAACGATTTCATTCATACTTGGATTGTAATAAGCATTCACCGTGGAAGGAGTCATGCCCCAACGAGTTTTATCAACAGGTTTGTTGACACGACTCGCCACGTCCTTAAATAAGAAGCGTTTTGCGGCTAAAACGTTCTCAAAATACGATTTTGAACGGTCAACACTGAGGGGTGCATAATCCTTCCATTTATCCGTGTAACCGATTTTGCGGATGAACGTTGAAAGTTTTTGCAAGGCTTTTTGCTTAGTCGCTGCACTCATCCAATCAAGATTTTTGATGCGGACTTCATACGTTTTAGAAAGATTTTCCACCAACGTCATCATGCGTTGTTTGGCTTCTGGTTTGAAATGTTTTTCTACATAAATTTGACCTAAAGCCTCGCCTAAAACGCCATCCGTCATGGTAGAAACACGTTTCCAACGAGGTTGTATTTCTTTTTGACCCGATAGATTTTGAGCAAATTTGAACCCTTCATCTACGAAAGCCTTATTCAAAAAAGGAATAGCACTTTTGATGACATTCCAACGCAAAATCGTTTTCCAATCGTCTAAAGTACCATTTTTGAGTTGGTTATTAATTTCTTTCAAAAACTCAGGTTGACCTACGATGACGTAACCATTTGTGATGCCCAACTTCTTCATATATTCGGCCCAATTCATTTGCGGACATACTTTTTCAAGGTCTTCGAGCGTCATTTTATGATAAACCTTTTGCGGATCACGCATTTCCACACGTGTCATTGAGGCTTTTGCCAAGGTAGTTTCAAAACGCATCACGTCACCTGCATTGGCTTTTGCTTTCACTTCATTGTCGCCCAAAAGTTTGAACACATTATAAGCATGTTCTTCATACGCCTTTCTGATTTTTTTAGAACGCTCATCGTCTTTCAGAAAATAATCACGGTCGGGCAAGTGAATACCACCTTGATAAAACTTAGGCACAACCGCTGTACTATTTTTATCATCTTGATCAACCGCTAAAGACCAAAGTGGATCATCACCATCCATGTAAAGATTGGTAATTTCCTCTAAAAGCTCTTTATACGTTTTGATTTTCATCACACGATCCAGCAATGGTTTTATGGGCGTAAGTCCTGCCTTTTCAATCGCCGCTTCGTCCATGCCCGCAGCATAAAAATCACCTACTTTCTGGCGAGTCGTACCTTTTGCACCTGGCGTAACAGAAGATTCTTCGCAAATAGATTTTAAAGCATTTTGATTGAACTCTTGCAACTCATTAAAGCTGCCCCAACGACTTTCAGACGCAGGGATTTTGGCTGTTTTCAACCATGCACCATTGGCATATTCATAAAAATCTTCGGATGGCTTGGCAGACATATTCATATTGACGGGGTCAATGAATTTGCGTTTGCCAATGGGTGTTTCGGTATTTTTTCCTGTAGTCGTTGCCATTTGACCCGTCTTGGGCGAACAAGCGTACACGAGCGTCAGCGATGCTGCGCCAAGCAGTGCATAGTGTAGTTTACTCTTCATGTTTGTTTTTATTTTTGATTAGGAAAATTAGGTGTATTTTATTTGCAAATTATTGATTTTCAAGCAATTAGAAGATTTTTAAGGTTGGATTTTTATTGCAAATTTATATCAATTTTACATAGCATGAAAGGGGAAAATGATAGAATTTTTAAAGCGATTTGGGAAGGATACCCCCTCAGTATTTTTCCATTTTTAGAATGAAAAACTGCAAAACTGAAAGTAAAATATATACCATCAGACAATATCATCTTCCAACCAAACAACTTGTCCTTCGGTGTTCATGTAAGCCCACATACCATTTTTTTCAATCCAAGCCAAGCCCGATTTGAAGGGAGAAACATTGTCTAAAAAGCGGGGAGGAATGACAATGTCTCCTTGTGCGTCAATGTATAACCACTGCCCTTTGACGTTCACAGCAGCAAGTCCTTCACTAAAACGGTGGGCTTTATCAAACTGCGGTTCGATGTGCAATTGGGCTGTGTTGGTCATGTAGCCAAACTTGCCTTTGTATTCAAAAACGGTTAAACCATTGTAAAAATCGTCGGCGTAATCAAAAACAGGTTTAATGATAACTGTACCCATTTCGTCAATAAAACCATATTTTCCATCCACAACGATGCAGGCTAAACCTTCTTTAAATTTGCCTTCTGATTGCCCTTCAATGAACGAATACTGAGGGGGTAAAATAACTTGACCCGATTTATGAACCAAGCCCCATTCGTTGTTTTCATTCATCACAACAGCCACATCGCCTTGAAAAACATCAACAGAATCGTAAGTTGGTTCTATTATAAATTTGCCTTTGTTGTTGATAAAGCCCCATTTTCCATCCACTCTGACAGCCGCTAAACCATTGTTAAATTTTTCAGCCAATTCAAATTGAGGCTTTATCAGAAACTCCGCCGAGCGATCAATGTAGCCAAACTTGCCGCCATAACGAGCCGCCGCCAAGCCACCACTAAAATCGCCCACTTCTTCAAATTGGACATCAATAATCGGATTGCAACGCCCGTCAATGAACCCCCAAAGGTTGACCAACTGAACCCTTGCCAAGCCTTCTTCCATTTGCCCGACATAATTATAGAGGGTTTTGAGCAAGAGCCGCCCTTGCGCATCCATCAAAATAGCTTTATCAAAAACCTTCACACGGGCGTAGCCATTGTGAAAATCTTCAGCTTGCGGATATTGTGGTTCTATCACAATTTCGCCATCGGCATCTATGAATCCGAATCTTCCTTTTTCTCTAATTTTAAAAAGTGGTGGGTGCATATTCGTTCTCGTATGTATGTTGCTGTCTTTTATTAATCAATTTAATCAATTCTACTTTGGCACTCTGCAAATTGAAATATTTACTCACTGTTTTGCCTTCGGCAAAAGGCGTGCTTAGGGGATTTTTTTTCGGATTGATTGTATTATTAAAAAGAAAAATTTTCAATTTTTCTTTTTAATAATACAATCAATCCATTTAGTCCTATTCTGTCTATTGAGTGCCAAAGTAGAACTAATCGGTTGTAAATATAGAAACTTTCTATTCAAAAATTATACCTCTCAGTATTTTTAGTGGGTTATAGGTCATAAACAGTAGGTGTATAGCATGATTCATTCATTAAAAATTAAGAAAAATATGACAATTCACGACATTTGCGTGACATGAGTTTATTTTCACCGAAAGTTTAATTCTACTTAGCGTCTATTCTTGAAAGTAAAATTTGAATGAAAAATTGGTCATCGTAAAACAGTAGCGT
>JAYTMW010001004.1:0-3433 GCA_043728105.1 Saprospiraceae bacterium
GTTTGTTTGCCATAAATATTTTCAAAAATGCCCAAAAAACATCCGACCAACGCCAAATAAAAAAGGGTATAACTTGGGATAAAAAAAGAAGTTATCAGAAAAAATACACCAAAAACAAACCAACGATTTGACCTTTCTTTTTGGTTAAAACCAAAAGTAAAAGGCAATATGAAACTACCTAAAATGAAGGTAGAATCTACGATGACGTAGGTGCGCAAGGCGGCAAAACCGATGATGGGCATGAGTGAAATTAGCACCCGCGGAATTTTATATTTAATTTTTTCTATCATTGTAAAGTGTTGATTATGAATAGTTTAAGTCCACGGTACATACGCACAACTCCGTACTCATTACGCATTACTTCCATACGGCACTCCGTACTCACATACTGTACCTCTTTCTTATTTTCCTAAAAAAAATGACACGTTATGATGACGCATAAAACGGGAGGCAGCTTCAAAACTTGCGTCAAGTTTGCAACCTGTCTATTACCCACGAATTTTTAATATCACATCAAGTCACTACGTGACTATACAAAATGGCTTGGGAATCGCTGTTATAAACATTTTGACCCTATCGGGTCATTGAAATTTGCACCTATTTAATGACCTATTAAGGTCAAAATGTTTATAACAGGCATTATCGAACCCTTTTCCTTTTGATACGTAGTATCGCAATGTATTTTTAGACTTGTGGGTAATGGACAGCGTTTGCAACTTGACGCAAGTTGTTTCCACACTTTTACGCATTGAAACGGATGAATCCGTTTCGACGGGTTCGGATAAATCCGTAAGCTACGAAACTCAAACCTAAAATAATCAACGCCCATTCGTGCGGCTCGGGTGCTGCACCTGCGTTGTTCAAAGCCGCATTACCCAAAGCATTTCCATTGCGTTTTATGTCAAAACGGTCATAATCTTCTTGTTTTTCTAAGACAATGAGGCTTGAAACGGGCGTGACGATGTTGGCTTTTTCGGCCAATTGAATTTCTGAATCCGCTTTATATCCTTTATCAATTTGCGCCAGTGCATAGTTTCGCATCACCTGATTATAAGCCCAAAGACGGAACAAATGATCGGTCGCCTTTTGGTCTGAACGGACACTATCTTGGGTAATCATCACTTTTGATGGCTCAATTACCACTTTTACATCGTTTTCTTGATTTTTCAAAAACACTTTTTGCGTCAATATTTTATCCAAATCACTCAATGCCCCTTGCTGCATATTTATCACTCTAAATTGTTTCAGCGTATGCCAAAAAGTCGTTGTCCCCCTTGAAAAAACACGAATATTTGAGCCACTCAAACTTTTCGTGATACTAACATCTTTACCCAAATCCAACAAATCGGGTGTATAAGTTGTGCTTTGCGTGATGACCAAAGCCTCATTTTCGTTTTCAACTTTTTCAATCGGAAATACAGAAAAATTATACCCCATTAACGCTTGACTCACTTCTTTTACATTGCCTTCATTGAGTTGCGTCATTTGGTTTTTATAAAAAGCATAAACCGTTTTGTTTTTCACTTTTGCCCAAATTTCCGTAAAGTCATTTTTCCAACTTTTGTTAATATCCAAGTAAATTTCCGTCGGCTCGAAGGCTTCATACTGAGGGGTATAGTCACTCACTTTATAACTTTTATTCTCAAAAGAAAAAACATCTTGCGAAAGCGGCGGACACGCCAAAGCGCATGACCAACCTTCGTTTTTGTAACGCCCTTCATAGGCTAAATTTTTTTCTTTTTTCTCAAAATCTAATACCTCACTCGCCACTTTATCCACACCATATATATACGTATGCGTGGTTGCACTCAAAGCGGGCGGGCCTTCAAACAGTATGTTATCATAGAAAAGTTGGTTGTTTTCAAGGCGCAAAGGCGTTGTGAAGCCAATTTTTACCTTCCGAGCCTCTTGCGGCGTACACGGGAACACCCGCACGGACACCGTGTTGCCTTCTCGCCAATGAATTACTGAGGGGTCTCGATTTTCTCGCCCAACTATCGTTGCATAAGCCGAATCTGCCTTGCGTTGAGAGGTCAAATAGGCTTTCTCTTCCTTCCCATTTATCCAAAGTGAGAGGGATGTAACGACTCCACCTTCGGGTAATTTGAACAAGTAAATGGCTTCTTGGGTCGCCCACCGATCGTCTTTTGCCAATGTATTTTCAATCGTTAAAGTTTGTTCAGTATAAGCAATCCGTTGTTTTGGGAGCATTTCGATGGCAATATCCACGTTGCTTGTTCGGAGGTTATCACCATTCCAAAGGCGGCGTTCTGCATGTTTTCGGTCGTTGAAAATGGCTTTTAGGGCTTTTGATCGGTCGTCAAATGCTATATCGGGCATAGGTGCAAGGTAGTTTCCAATGACCACCAAAGGATCATGCCAACGATCACCAACTGTTTGAAAACCAAATATCGAACTACGGCCATTTAAGTCAGATTTCAACAATTTTTCGGTCAATACTGAGGGGGGTAACACTTGGGCGATACGCACCCACGAGGGCAACTCGCTTTTCGTATCATTGATTGCTGTATTCGTTTTACTCACTAAATTGAACCACCCAAAATTGAAAAATAATACCATTAACAAGGCAAAACCAACTCCACCTGCATAGAATTTTCCAAAATGACGACCATAATCAAGACTTTTCATGAGGAAATTAAGGCTATAAATTACTTTAAAAATAGGAGACCATAAGTAAAAACTAATACCTAAAACCCAAATGACTATTAATGAAACACAAGCAAAAGGTAATGTAAAAACCATAAAATAGCCATCAACTACAAGCCCTACACCCATAATGAAGAACAAGCCATTTAAGATTTTTTCACTCATAAAATCTCGAAAAGTGAGTGCTATCATTGTCAGACAATGGACTGTAAGCGCAACTTGCAACCAATCCGCAGATTCAGGGAAAACATGTTCGGAAAGGTTGAGTGTGAATGATCCAATTTGGAAAACTACCAACCACAAAAGGGTGAAATTAATACGTGTTGGATACCATATAGTGTCTTTTTTCTGACCAAACAAAGCGTAGAACGTATAAGCTATAATACAAATGTGGGAGATGTAAAATGAACTATCTTGAAGCGGGCTTAGAATTATTTGACCTTTATTGTTGGCAAATAAAAAAATCCCCAAAGTGAATAAAATCAGAACAAACCCCATGAGAGTTGTTGTGTTTGTCAAAGGATTAAAAGCTACGTGCGTCTCTTGTTGTTGCTCAAGTGCATTGTCAATGGGCAGATTTTGAACATTTGGGTCAAGGGCATTTTGTTCTTGTTCCATGTAATAAAAAGTTTTATAATGTGATGAAATGAGATTTAAAATAACATTCCAAAAGTATTAAAAAGAACTTTGTAAAACAAAGTAAAATTATACTTTTTTTACTTTTACTTGAAACTTTAACGTTTTTGCTTTGAAAATGGTGGATTTT
>JAYTMW010001005.1:0-2305 GCA_043728105.1 Saprospiraceae bacterium
TATCAAACCCAACAAAGCCACTATCAAAATCTTTTTGAGGTAGAAAATAAAAAGCATCAGCAATTGAGCATTGCTCGTTTGGTGTGCATCGGTCTTGTGCTTGGGGGGCTTTATTTTTACTATCGAGAGTCGGCTCTTTTTGCTTTGGTCATTGCTGCAATAGCCTTTATTGTATTTTTAATTTTGGTCAAAAAATATGATAAAGTGACCAAACTGATGGCTTTTTATGAAAAAATAAAAGACATTAACGTAAACGAATTGAGCTATCTGAATGAAGGTAAACTGCCTTTTGAAGACGGTTCGGAGTTCGTAAACCCTTCACATTCATACAGTTACGATTTAGATATTTTTGGCAAACGTTCTCTTTTTCAACACGTTAATAGAACAGCTAACTCAATCGGCAAAGAAAAACTCGCCCATTATTTTCTTTTTGATTTTAATAAAAAAGACATACTCGACAATCAAGCGGCTATCAAAGAGTTAACGGAAATGGTGGATTGGCGGCAACGTTTTTATGCCATTGGTTTATTAAATCCCGATAGCCCCGATACGGTGAAACGACTCATGGCTTGGTTTCAAACACCTGTTAAAACGATTTCGCCTTTGGTGCGTGTGTTGTGCTATGTGTTTCCCGTGGCTTTAATAGCTTCAATTATTGGGTTTGTTCTAACGGATAATGATTTGTTTTACAATTTAATAAAATTATTTGCATTCTTAAATCTAAGTATTGCAGGTCTTTTTTTTAAAGAAATAAAAGAAGAAGTAGAGACATTAGGCGAGCTGTTTAAAACACTTGGCAATTATGCACAACTCATACAACTCATTGAAAATCAAACATTTACGTCTAAAAAACTCGAAATACTGTCACGCAAGTGCGTGATAAAGCCAGAGGCATCAAGGGGGTCGTTGCTTTCAAATGAAATGAAAGAAGCGCAAAACATGAAGGCCAGTGCGCAAATAAAATCGCTTTCAGATATACTCAATCGTTTGTCTTCGGTAGAAAATTTAGTAGGTGCATTAATTTCAAACAGCACTTTTTTATACCACGTTTTCAGCCTCATGGCTCTTTACAAATGGAAAGGACAATTCGCAAAGGAAGCCCCCCAGTATTTGGCGGTCATAGCCGAGTTTGAAGCACTCAACAGCCTTGCAAACTTTGCTTTCAACAATCCAGAGTTTACATATCCTTCTATTTCTGAAGAAAAAACATTTAAAGCTACCCAAGTTGGGCACCCACTTTTGGGTCGTCAAAAACGAGTGCCGACTTCATTAAACCTTGATAATCAACGTTTTATAATTTTGACAGGCTCTAATATGTCGGGCAAAAGCACCTTTTTGCGGACGGTGGGCATCAATTTGGTTTTAGCTAAAATGGGTTCGCCCGTGTGTGCACAATCCATGACCACATACCCATTCGAGGTGCGCTCATGTATGCGGGTGGATGACTCGCTGCAAGACAACGATTCGTATTTTTACGCCGAGCTAAAACGCTTGAAAGAAATAGTAGATTACATGAAACAAAACCCAAATTGCTTCATTCTTTTGGATGAAATACTGAGGGGTACAAACTCCAACGATAAACAAGCTGGCACTATCGCTTTGATTGAGCAATTGGTCGAAAACAACGTCATTGGCATCATCGCCACCCATGATTTGGAGGTCTGTAATTTGACGGATAAATACCCTAATTTTTTAGCCAATAAATGTTTTGAAGTAGAAATTTTAGACAATAATCTGCATTTCGATTATCAACTTCGAGACGGGATTTGTAGGAATAAAAGTGCTTATTTTTTGATGAAAAAAATGGGTATTATTGGAAGGGGTTAATGGAGTTATTGAGTTATTAGGTTATTGAGTTATTAAGGCTGTATAAAATAACTCAATAACCTAATAACTCAATAACTAATCAAATCACAAAATTAATCGGCTCTTCAAAATCCCGATTGGTTCTTACTTTTATTTCACTTTTATGATATACAAAAGAAGAAGACGGCACGCTATCCGTCAGCCAAACATTACCCCCAATAATCGAGTCATGCCCAATGATTGTTTTGCCGCCTAAAATGGTTGTACCTGAATAAATGACGACGTTATCTTCAATGGTCGGGTGGCGTTTTTGATGCGCCAAATCCTTACTCACTTGCATCGCTCCAAGCGTTACGCCTTGATAAATTTTCACATTATTGCCTATGATGCACGTCTCGCCAATCACTACGCCCGTGCCGTGGTCAATGAAAAAACCAGAGCCTATGGTCGCCCCAGGATGAATGTCAATACCCGTTTTGCTATGCGCATATTCTGAAAT
>JAYTMW010001006.1:0-2123 GCA_043728105.1 Saprospiraceae bacterium
GAATACATCAACTTTGTATCATCAATTAAGTCAAACTAAATATTAAATTACATTTTAAATCAAATGATTATGAAAAATTATGAAGTAATGTTAAAGAAAATTCTGTCAATCGCTATCGCAATGTTTCTTGTCTTCTTATTCGCTTCCTGTCAAAAAGAAGTATTTGACCCAGCCTTGACACAGCAAGAATTTGCGATTCAGGCAACTGCAAATAGCGCAACGTACAACATAAAAGTTGGGCTTCCTGCCGACTACAATCCTGCCACTAAAAAATATGCTACAATGTATGTTTTAGATGGGGAAGAAAATTTTGACTTTGTATCGAATAAGTGTAAAGAAATTTCCGACAAATTAGGTGTTACAAATGTAGTAGTCATTGGTATAGGATATGGCAGGGATAGAAGCATAGATTATACCCCTGCAAAAACGAGTTCAGGAACAATTGGTAGTATCGAATTTTTAAATTTCATTGAAACCCAATTAATTCCTAAGATGCAAGAGACTTATCGTGTGGATACTGCACGGAGTAGTCGAGTCATTCTTGGGCATTCATTTGGCGGTCTGTTTGTGGCAAATGTATATAGTATCAATAATAAATTGTTTGGCAACTACATTATGCTAAGCCCTTCCTTATGGTTTGACAATTTGGTTTCTCTACAATTTGAAAAAGAGAATCAAAGTAAAAATAAAGATCGGGCACAATTAGTATTTATGGGACTCGGTGGTGCAGAAAATCTCGGCAGAATGCAAGCTCCTTTTGAGGCATTTTATCAGATGCTTCGGGGCAACTATACGCATATTAAATTAGGGAAAAATATAGAAAAAGATTTGGATCACAGAGGTTCAGAGCATCCAAATATCGTCAAGGGGCTGAACTATTATTTTGAAAACAGGTAAGGAAGACAATGAAGAATGAAGAATTATAAATGATGAATTTAGAGACACCCCCTCAGTATTTTATGAAAATCAACATGTAAATTTGTTTATTCCTCCTTCTTAGTAACAAGTAAAAAATAACATGGGCTATTTGATGTTTTTTTTGAAACACATAGGCACAATAGGACACATAGGTTAAATTGTAATTGTCTGATTTTCAATTAGTTATGAGAAAATCTATGTGTCCTATGTGCCTATGTGTTTCAAAAAAAAATCAAAAGGACATGTTATTTTTTACACATTACTTATTCCTGTTACACTCATTTTTTTTACAAAAATTATAAAAAATCAATATTATGAAAACAATAAAAACTGTATTATTCATGGTTTCTCTTTTCACTTGCACATTGGTGCTTGCGCAAAAAGACAGCTCGGTAGTAACAAATAACCATTCACCAGTAAGGCAATTAACGATTGAGCCTGCCATTGGTATCCATACAAACTTTGGCGTGGATTTACTTATTTCCAATCTCATTCAATGGAATCCAAGCAAACACCTTAGCCTTGCCTCACACTCTTCTTTTAATATCAACAATATAACCCAAAGATATTTCAATGGTATAAAAACTGATTACAACTATTCAATAAATCAAAAATTTGGTGTCGGTACAACATTATACACTAAAAAAAGCTCTCATACTTTCTTATTTATGGTCGGTGCTAAATATACAACTTACAGTGAAACGCTTGATGATGAGCGTTTTGATAAGGTTAATGCGACCATTAGTTCTTTTAGTCCCGACTATGGATTCATGTATAGTTTAAAAAAAGGTTGGAAAAAATGTTTTTTCACTTATCGGATGTATGTGCCACTATATCCATATCCTACCAAAGGATTTGATGTTTTATATTTAGATGGTAATATGAATAATATTGCTTTGGAATTTGGAGTTGGAATGAAAATAAGATAAATGAAGTGTCCACATTTGGCACAACTTGCGTCAAGTTTTAAAACTCTGTCCATTACCCATAAGTTTTTTTTGAGTTAATAGTCTCGTAGAGACGGTCAATATTGTAGCCGTGGATTTCAATCCACGGGTGTGAAAAACGTCTTTATTCAAAGTTCCGTAGGAACGGCACATATAAAGAATGACTAAATGCACCGTTCCTACGGAACTCAATTAAATATTAACCCTTATTTTACCGTGGATTGAAATCCACGGCTACAATATGAGCCGTTCCTACGG
>JAYTMW010001007.1:0-1741 GCA_043728105.1 Saprospiraceae bacterium
TTGGTCCCCAACTATTGCTCAAAACCTTCGCTCCATTGTCCACGGCATATTTTAAAGCAGCAGCACAAACACTATCAAAAGCATTCGGGAAAATTTTGATGGGCATAATCTTCGCCGCAGGTGCGACACCAATGATACCCCGACTGTTATTGCCAATTGCAGCAATCGTTCCCGCGCAATGGGTTCCGTGTCCATGGTAATCTTGAGGATTGGCATCGTTGTCTGAAAAGTCGAAACCGCCGAGAACATTGGTATTGAGATCGTTGTGTGCCATATCAACACCCGTGTCAATGACGGCAACATTCACGCCCGCCCCTTGCGACAAATCCCAAGCCGCCGTACATTGGAGTTTCGCCAAGCCGTACATTGTTCCAAAAAAGGTGTCGTTGGGGGTAAAATACAACTCGTTCAGTTCGTCGAATTGGGCGAATTCCACCGATTTGTCCTTTTTCAATTTATCCAAGATAGCGTCAGCATTTACCGATGTCGGCACCTTGAGTTTGTAAGTGCGGTAGATTTTCTGTTCGTACTCCTCTTTAGTGGGGTAAATCAGGGTGTCAAATAAGTCGTCATCCGCTTGAAAATCAGTGACACCCCTATCTTGGGCGGCAGTGGCTTTGAAAGAACTCACTTCATCCGAAACACTGTGAAGGCGTTCAAAATCAATTAAATCGTCATTAACATCTCTTGTTGCAGCAGGCATGATGTTATTCAACACTTCTTGCGGCTTTGCGCCGTCTTTGAATCCAATAAGAATGGTCTTCATTTAATAAGGTTTTAAAAAGTTAAAAAATAATTTTTCCAATAATAATTCATTCGGGTTAGGGCTGTTTTTTGGGTAATGGTAGCGAGTCAAAATGGCATTCTAACCCACTACCATTTCATCTGAGGGAGCATTATTTCTGAAAATTATCATTCGAGCGTAAATTTTGAATCAACCCAATAACGCCCATTACACCGAAAACAAGAGGGAGAAAAAAATCTCTCATAAAATCCCCACACACAAGGCAAGGAGGAGGCCAAGGGAAAGGACGAGGCGGCCAAAAGAAGATGATGATAATGATGATAATAACAATCACCCATGGAAAAACAGGATTTTTAAATGATAACATGATAATTGATTTAAAGGGTTAAAAAATAATTGATAATTAAATTTAGATTAGGTAAGGTGTTTTCAATTTTTCAAAAAACGGAGTTAGTACCTAAAGGCACTAACTCGTCTGATTAACTGGGTTTATATAAAAGTATTTTCATGTGATTATAATGAGTTGTTAAAAAATTTTTGAGGTTTTTACAAATGCAGATTGTCTGCTTTTCTTCGCTTAAATACTGAGGGGGTGTCGATTTTGGATTTTGGATTTCGGCGCATTTCAGAAATCCGAAATCCGAAACCCAAAATCGGTACCCCATGGTGGTTTTTTGGGTGTCATACAGGTCTTCAAGTGATTGTCTTTTTTATCAGAAAAAGGGTTTCTTATCTGCTTTATAAGAGAAGTGACAAAGAGGAGCAGCACTTAATAAATTTTGGAAAGTTTTTTTGAAAAATTTTCAAAAAAAATAAAAGAGCGCAGTTATTAATAAAAGAGGCTATAATATCACTTAGAGGATAAGAGATGATGAATTTGGGAAGAGCGGCGTTAAAAGAATAATATACATAATATTTTTATAATATTTTTACGCCCTTTTTCCAAACAAAGAATAACAAAATACCTTATTTTTATTTCTTAATTTCAGAAAACTT
>JAYTMW010001008.1:0-5790 GCA_043728105.1 Saprospiraceae bacterium
TTTGAGCCATTTTTACAGTGTGGCGCACAATAATACTGAGGGGTATCGGGCGCAGAGTGCCATGCGACAAACGGTTTTCAATGGCAAATGGCGGTATGAAATTTCGCCTTCGGCAAAAATTTCTTTACTCATTAATTACGGCAATAGCCCATTGGCACAAGACCCTGGAAGTTTGACGCAACAGCAAATTGACTCGTCACGCCAACAAGCACGAAGGGAAAATGTGCAATTCAACGGCGGTGAATCCGTTGAGCAAGGGCGGGTGGGTTTGATTTTTGATAAAAAATTTTCACCCCGTCAAAGTCTTAAAATCAGAGGTTTTGTCACCAAAAGGAGTTTTGCCAATCGGTTGGCTACAAAGCCGAGCGGCGTGGTTGAAATTGAAAGAGCATTTGGCGGCGGCGGCATTCAATATGAGTTTCAGACTGCAAAACTGAAAACACAAATTGGCATCGAAACGGATAGGCAAAATGATTTTCGCAAGCGTTTTGACAATAATAATGGGGTAAAAGACAAACTTGCTTTTGAGCAAACAGAACAATTGGGCAGTGTCGGCAGCTTTATTTTTTCAGAATATAGACCCCATGAAAAGTGGCAAATTTCAACGGCTTTGCGCTACGATTGGGTTAATTTGTCCGCCAAAGACCATTTTTTGAGTAACGGCAATCAAAGTGGGGATACTACTTTTCGTCGTTTAAATCCGTCATTAGGTGTGGTTTTTAAAGTGACCCCCTCAGTATTTTTGTATGGAAATACTTCTTTTGGCTTTGAAACGCCTACCTTAAATGAACTTTCTGCCAACCCTTCTAACACAGACGGTTTTAATCCAAATTTGAAACCACAACAATCTATTAACTACGAAATCGGGTCAAAATTTAGACTTTCTCCTAAGTTTCAAGGAGAAATTGCCTTGTTTCACATTGATTTGACCAATGAATCCGTGCCTTATCAACTCCGTGCATTTCCCCTAAGAACTTATTATAGAAATGCAAGCACATCTCAACGCAATGGTATTGAGTTGGCTTTGAATATGCCCTTCCATGAGTGGTTTAGTGCCACCGTGAACTATACTTATTCTGATTTTACCTATAAAAACTATGAAGTAGATAGTGTAAAATTAGACGGCAATCGCCAACCCGCTTTGCCCCAACATTTGCTTTTTGGCGAGTTCAGAATGGAGCAATCAAGTAGCCTTTTTTTGATTTTGCAAGGGCGATATGTAAGCTCTGTTTTCACCGACGATGTGAATAAATTTACGGATAAAGATTATACGACTTTCAACGCTCGCTTGGGTTTCACGAGGCTTTTTAAAGGTCAAGTCCTTGAACCTTATTTTGGTGTAAATAATATTTTTTCAAGAAAATACAATGCAAATGTGGTGATAAATGCTGCTGGGAATCGCTTTTTTGAACCTGCGGCTGGGGCTTATTTTTTTGGTGGGTTGAAATGGCGGTGGCAGAAACGGGGGTAAGGCACCCCCTCAGTATTTTTACAAAATTATCTATTTTTCGTAAAAATTTTTATTTTTGACAAAATTTAAAAATACATGAGAAAAAGTCAACTAAAAGAAATTTTACAGCGAGAACCAATCTACATTAATCCTTACACGGACTTTGGTTTTAAATTGCTGTTTGGAGAGGAAGCCAATAAAGATTTATTGATAGATTTTTTAAATCAAATGCTTCCGTCACATCATCAAATCAAAGATTTGGTTTTCACAAATACTGAAAAAATACCTCAACTGCAAAAAGAGCGAAAAACATTCTTTGATATTTCCTGTATTTCAACGACAGATGAGGAATTTATAGTTGAGATGCAAAAGGCAAAGACCAAAAATTTTAAAGACAGATCTATTTTTTATACTACATACCCAATTCGCCGTCAAGCCAAAAAAGGGAAATGGGATTTCAAACTTTCGCCTATTTATTTCATAGCTATACTTGACTATGAGTACGACGAAGATATGGAACATAATGAGTTGCTAAGAAAAGTATCACTAAAAGATCAAAACAATGAAGTCTTTTCCGAAACTTTGAATTTTATTTACCTCCAAATGCCTGTATTTAATAAAAAAGAGGATGAATTAAGAACTCGCTTCGATAAATGGTTGTTTTTTCTAAAAAATTTAGAGACCTTTGAAGAAATTCCGCAAATTTTAAACGAACCCATTTTCAGAAAAGGTTTTGAACTTGCTAAAATCGCTAAAATGAATTTACCAGAATTATCTCGTTATGAAAGAAGTCGCCTTGCTTTATGGGAAGAGCAAGCCGTTCTTGACTTCGCCAAGGAAGAGGGCTTGGAAAAAGGATTAGAAAAAGGATTAGAAAAAGGATTAGAGATAGGGTTAGAGAAGAGTATTAAAGTTATTTCTCTTTTAAATCAAGGTCATTCCATCAAAGAAACGGCTAAACTCGCTGATGCTCCTATTGATTTCGTTAAAAAGGTAGCGGCAGAATTAAAAATAAAGTCATAGATACCCCCCTCAGTATTTTTACTAAAAAATCAAAAAAAGCCTTGTTTCACAACGAAAACAAGGCTTTTTTGATGAATTTACGCTAATTTCCAACCCTCTCGATATTCCCGTTTTACAAATTGATTAGCATCTTCAAAGTTTGTAATCTTCATATTGGCACCATCCCAAAGGAGTTTTTTATCACCTGGCAAATCAAAGCCGCCGCCCGTTTTTTCTTTACGAATGTTGAGGCTGCGAATGGCTAAATTACCCATAATAACCGTCTCGGTCAACGGCCCAGAGTAATCAAATGAAGACGTGAGAGCCAAATGCTCTTTGCTGTTGAAACCCGCTTTACAGGCATTCGCCCAATTAGCTTGATGATCAAAATCGGTTTTGACTAAATCCCAATTGCCACTAATGGCAGCGGGCATTTCTATTTTTTCACCATTAAATTTATAGACTTTTCCGAACCAACCAAACAAACCGCACGTCATAACGCCCTTCGTGCCGACCATAATCACACCGCCACTCTCGTTGCCAATGGTATCTTCTGCTGGAATAATCGCATGACGGGCAGGCTTGATGCCACCATCGTACCACGTGAATGTCAAATCCGATTTATTTTTGGCGGTTTTCAAAAATTTCATCGTCACTATCGAAGACGGTGGGCAACTATCTGGCAAATATTCTGCCGTCCAATCTTTTGTAAAAACTTGCCCTGCGCTCGCTTCAACCTCCGTTGGATAGCCCAAACCCAACGCCCGATAAGGTGGGTCCATCAAATGACAACCCATGTCGCCCAACGCACCCGTCCCGAAAGCCCACCAACCACGCCATTTGAAAGGGTGATAGGCGGGATGAAAGTCAACCATTTGGGCAGGGCCAATCCACGCATCCCAATTCAAATCTTTTGGAATCGTAGGTTTGTCTTTTGGCGTGGACAATCCCTGCGGCCAAACGGGGCGATTTGTCCAAACATGCACCGTATGCACTTTTCCGATTGTCCCTTTTTGAAACCAATCCACAATCATCTGTACGGCGGCACTCGAAGCACCTTGATTGCCCATTTGGGTCACAATTTTCTGTTTGCGAGCCATTTCCGTGAGCATTCGAGCCTCATATATATTGTGAGTGAGTGGTTTTTGGACATATACGTGTTTGCCCAACGACATGGCAGCAGCAGCTATTACGGCGTGCGTATGGTCGGGCGTAGTAATCGTGACGGCATCAATGTCTTTTTCTTTATCCAAAAGCTCACGATAATCACGGTAGCGTTTGGCATTTGGAAATTTCTCCATCATCTTTTTAGCACGATTCCAATCGACATCACAAATAGCGGCAATATTGTTTTTGCCGTTGTTCCAACTGCATGTGATGTCCGTTTCGCCTTTTCCGCCGCCACCGATGCCCGCAATGTTGAGCATATCGCTTGGCGGAGTGAAGCCTTTGCCCAAAACGTGGCGAGGCACAATAAAAAAGCCACCTGCCACAACGGAAGTTTTTTTGATAAAATCTCGACGATCCATTTTCATGATTTTCTATTGATTTGTTAGTTACCCATAAAATTATCTAAGCAGATATTCGTTATATATTGCATTTACTTCAACACACCATAAAATTGCTTACCCCCTCAGTCACGCTTATAGCTTGATGAAGCAGAATGCATCATATTTTCACTCAAATAAAGTGATTTTGATTTACAAATTTCTTTTTTAATAAATAAATTAGCGCAACGGCTTGATTAACAAGCGCAATAAAAAATTTCTAAGGTCAAAAATTGAAAACTGAAAGACTCTTTGGGTTGTTCAAAAATAACATGTTATGTTTTTATGTCTATTCACTTCTAAATTTACAAAAATTTTATCTTTGCATTTTTTTCATAAATCATTAAATTTCAATCATTTACAAATAAGAAATAATGAGAATACAGCTATTAACTATCATCGCACTTTTTTTAACAATTTCTATCTCGGCACAATCCAAAAAAGCGAAATTTGTTTCTACGAAAACAGAAACCTCAACACCGTTGACCCATCAAGAGATTTTTGCATCAAGAATGGACATGCCGAGACAGACTACTTTAACAAAATCAGTGGTTGAGTTTGGCAAATCTTTTTTGAATAGTGTGTACCCTAAAAGCCATATTAGCCCAAAGAAAATCGTGAACGGGAAAGTCAAACTTCAGCCCATTTCAGAAGAAGTTTTGTCCATCAATTTAAGGCTTTTTGATTGTGTCACGTTTGCCGAAAATATGATTGCTTTGGCTGAAACCCAACATTCAGGGAATCCTGATTTTGATGTTTTTAAAGACAAATTACGCAATATTCGCTATCGTGACGGCGCAATTGACTACGCTGCACGGCTACATTATTTTTCTGATTGGCTTTTTGAAAATGAAAAAAGAGGTATTCTGAAACAAGTAACAAAGGAATTAGGCGGAGAGCCTTATCTCAAAAAAGTGTATTTTATGAGCCGTAAAAAAGACACAATCTACGGCAATATGGCTGACCCAAATACTTTTAAAGCAGTTCAAAAAGTAGAAAAAGAGATTACCACAAGAGAAAAAATCTATATTCCAAAAGATAAAGTAGCCACCATGCAACACCTTTTGAAAGAGGGCGACATCATCGGCATCACCAACAAAACCGAAGGTATGGATATGGCACACGTGGGCATCGTCGTGTTGGTGAACGGACAAGCCCACCTCATGCACGCCTCGTCGCAATACAAAAAAGTGATGATAACGGAAGGTACGCTTTCTGATTATTTATTGAGTAATAAGATTCAAACGGGAATTATGGTAGGGCGTTTGGTGGATTAATCTTGGGTTTTTAAAGGCTCAAATACTGAGGGGTACGGTGTGTTTCTAATTCATTTTCAAAACATTTCAATTTACTTCCATCGAATGTCAACTTTTTTAAAGGGCTTATGTTATATTTGCATTCAAAGAAAAGACTAAATCTAAATAAACTGATTTTTAGTTTTTTGATTTTTATAAAACGTTGATTTTCAATTAATTACACAATGGATAATAAAAGATTAATATATCTTGACAATGCCTCCACCACGCCAACTGACCCACGGGTTGTGGAAGCGATGGTGCCTTATTTCACAACGCATTTTGGTAATGCGGCAAGTCGCAATCACCCTTTCGGTTGGGCGGCTGAGGAAGGCGTGGATTACGCCCGTGAGCAAATAGCTAAGTTGATTGGTGCAGAAGATAAAGAAATTATTTTCACTTCAGGTGCTACAGAAAGCATCAATTTGGCTTTGAAAGGTGCATTTGAAATGTACGCTAAAAAAGGTAATCATTTTATTACAGCCAAAACCGAACA
>JAYTMW010001009.1:0-4066 GCA_043728105.1 Saprospiraceae bacterium
GATGGCTTGGACGCTATCATCACGGGCGTGGGTACGGGCGGACACATCACGGGCGTGGCGGAGATTCTGAAACCCAAATTTCCAAATCTGAAAGTATATGCCGTTGAACCTGCCGCATCGCCTGTCATCGGTGGTGGCAGCCCTGCGCCGCATCCGATTCAAGGCATTGGTGCGGGTTTCATTCCCGACAATTTGCATCGTGAAATTCTGGACGGTGTTATTGCGGTGACGAAAGAAGAGGCTTTTGATTTCACGCAAAGATTGGCTCGTGAAGAAGGCATTTTGGCGGGCATTTCAACGGGGGCATCGTTGGCGGCGGTGGCTAAAAAGTTGGCAGAGTTGCCAAAAGGGGCAAAAATTTTGACGTTTAATTATGATACGGGTGAGCGTTATTGGTCGGTTGAGGGGTTATTTTAGTTGTTTTTTGTAAGCTAACTTGCGTCAAGTTTGAAACTTGACGCAAGTTTTATAGTCATTGTCACCGCAAAATATCTTCAATCTCATTCACCAAACCTTGCCTTTGGATGCTCAATCCATATCGTGTATCATTCTGTTTAAAGATAAAATAATCCTTAATTTTTATCCCTAATTTATAAACATGCCAGGCCAGTAAACCCGTTGGCACAATCGTCAAAACATAGATCCACCATGGAAAGGGCATTGAAAAAAAATGGTATAGTAGCTTAGTTTGCAACCACCAAAACAATGGCGAAAGGAAAAGCCCCGTGGCATATCTAATGGTCGTATCATAGCTAAAATCAGCTTTCAGTATTTTTATCATACCCTCGCTCACAACCACCGTGAGAAAGTTACTGATGAAACCATAAATGAAAATAGGTAAGCCTAAAATGAAGGTTACGATACTGATAATCTTAAATTTTGTAATATTTAAATCATTGATTTTCAATTTATTAAGTTTATCATAGTAGCTTTCTATATCTTTTTTAAAATTAGTAAATTTATTTGGATTGCTCATTTCTATATCGTTCAAAGCTGTCAATAAAATCTGTCCTTGACGATAGGCCCCCTCAGTATTTCGCTGTTTTTCATTCTGTAAAATGGTTTCTACTTTCAATAAAAAAGCATCTTCTTCCACGTCTCGGCAATGGATAACTAAATGTTTCATTTCATCTTCAAGATGCTGCGTGAGGTCTTGAATGGCGTTGCGAGGGTCGTGTTCATAAGCCTCTCGCCACGGGTCAATGTCGATTAGTTCGCCTATTTCAACCACGGCATCGCCCCTAAATTTTAAGGGATTTGTGTAAGTGATACCGATTAAAAGGACTTTCAAATTGAGGTTAAAATCATGTTTACTCTCGGCACTGAAAGCAATTCGGGCAGTGCCTGTTCTAAATTCTCGGATGTGTCGCTCGATGAAACTTGTACCCTCGGCGGCGATATAAATACTGCCACCTGCCGCCAAATGATCATCACATTTTTTGAAAGCCTCGTCATTTTTGGGTGTTTGTCCAACCACATCTTTGGGTCGTTGAATGGGAATGCAATAGAGTGTGGAAAGAATCCAACCCAAAATCGGATTTCTGAAAAGGCTGTAATTTGCCAACAAAGCGACTCGCTCATGTAAGCGATGCACCGCCATGAGTGGATCCATTAAGGTATTGGGGTGGTTAGATAAAACCAGCAACGGGCCTTTTGCTTTGAGGTTTTTTTTATTGATAAAAATGATGCGACGGAAATAAACCCAATAGCTTACCCAAACCCAACCTTGTAGAAAACGATAAAAAAGACGTAGAAATAAGTTGATTTTCACGAGTTATGTAGTGTGGTTTTATTTATTTAAAATGTTGGTAATCAATAGGTTATGAATGGTTTTCTTATAAAACTTTAAGGTGCAGCGCACCGTAATATTTGTCTGCCTTTCTGTATATTTATTACAAATATTGCGGTACGCTGCACCTTGAAGTTTTTTATAAGAAAGCCGTGATAGGTTATGTAAATGTATGAAAAATTTAACCCCTCAGTATTTTTTACATTTTGAACCCTAAAAGTGCTTGTTTAATGGTGTTGTCAAAATCTTCTTTTTCATCAAATAAAAAATTAACCTCAATGGGCAACACGTATATATCTAATTGATTTTCACGAATATAGTTACGGTGAAGGTCTAAACGAGTTGCGTCTTTTTCGGTTGTGACAATAATTTTTTTCTTTGATGTTAGCCCTTCATAAAGCCGTTTAAATTGCGCCACATCGTAGTTTGAAAACATGCGATGGTCTTCAAATTCTAAGGTCGTTACGGATTTGACGATGGACGATAGATAGGACACCAAATAATCAGTTCGGGCAATACCACACACGAGTAGAACTTCGGTTTCGGCATCCAACTCATAAAATGTGGCGGTATTAAACAAGCGATAAGGTTTGTCGTATTCAAAGTAGCTGAAAAATATTTTTTGTTTATTTGACGAATTTATTTCATGTATAAATCGTTGTTTATCATCTTCTTGCATTTCAGAGGAGCATTTTGTCACCACTATTACATCTGCCCTTTCAGAGGTGTTTCGCCAATCCCGAAGGTTGCCCGCAGGCAATAAAAAGTCTTTGGTGAAAGGAAAATCATACTCCGTTAAAAGAATATTAAAAAACGGTGTTACTGCCAAATGTTGAAAAGCATCGTCTAATAAAATGGCTTGAATGTCGGGATGCCGATAGAGCATTTGAGGAATCGCATACGCCCGACGCTCGGAAACAGCCACGGGAACAAAAGGATATTTAAGTTTGAATTGCAATGGCTCGTCGCCCACATCTAAAACACTGTCTTCGGGTTGCACCATTCTGAAACCTTCCGTTTTGCGTTTATAACCCCTACTCAAAACCGACACATTAATATAGGGTTGTAAAAGTCGAATCAGATACTCGATGTGTGGGGTTTTGCCCGTGCCGCCCGTGCTGATGTTGCCCACGCAAATGATAGGCACATCGAAACGAGACGACCGCAACAGACGGGTGCGATACAAAAAAGTGCGAAAGCTCACGGCAGCACCGTAAACCAAAGCGAGAGGCGAAAGAATAATTTTAGTAATCCAAGACTGTATCATATATACAAAACTACGGTAATAAAATATTTTAGGGATGTTTTTTATTTAAACAATTTTGCTATATTAAGTCTCATATAAATTCCAGATAATAAAATATTACTTTTTTATGGTGTATTCCAAATTTCCCAACCTTTTTCCGCTTGAAAATGCAGCATATCCAAACCGCTTTTTGCTTTTGCGCCTTGCTCCAAACCGTTCATCATAAAAGTTGTGAGTTCGGGATTATAAATTAAATCATACATAAAGTGTTGATTACCAATGTATTTGTAAGAAATTGGCGGACACCCCTCAGTATTTGGCGACATTCCGAGCGGTGTTGTATTGATAATTATGGTATGTGTTTTTATAATTTCTTTTGTCAAATCATCATAACTTAAAATGCCTTCCGAGCGTGTGCGTGACACCCACTTATACGCTATTCCTAATTTTTTCATTACATGCACAACACCTTTCGCCGCCCCGCCTGTTCCTAAAACCAATGCTTTTAGATGACTCACATCACCACCTTTTGGCGCAATTAATCCTAAAATTGATTTCTCAAAACCATACACATCCGTATTAAACCCTTTCAATTTACCATCCTTTATTTTGATGCAATTAACTGCTCCAATCGCCGCCGCTTCTTCGTCCAACTCATGCAAATAAGGCATTACCAACTCTTTGTAAGGAATCGTCACATTCAAACCAACGAGATTTGGTAGGCCCCTCAGTATTTCTTCGATTTTTTCGATTTTTTCGATTGAAAATAATTCATATTCCCACTCATGCGTCAGCCCTTGATTTTCAAACTTTTGGGTAAAATATTTTTTTGAAAAAGAATGGCTCAATGGATAGCCTATCAGACCTAAAAGTTTTTTCATAAGGCAAAAAATTAGTTGATAGTTGATAATGGACAGCAATTCCGTATATGGAAAAATAGAACCACAGATGATACTGATTAAACTAATTTTCAGTGATTTCTTTTGATTTAAACATGATTTTTTAGTTAAAACAGAAAAAAATCAGCGTTA
>JAYTMW010001010.1:0-3618 GCA_043728105.1 Saprospiraceae bacterium
GCTTCTTCATCGTTGATGGTCAAGACATCCACTTTTTTAATCACTTTCAGAAGCGGCTTCATGGCAATATTCATCCAAAAATTCATGGTATCTAAAACCACCAATTTCGGACGCTTATTCATTTGCTTCAACACATTCATCTGGACATCGGGGGTCAAATTGCCCAACATCAAATAGTCTGAATTTTTATAGCTTTCGGGCAAAATGGGTTCAAAATTCGCCAAAACGTTCAATTGTGTGTCAATTGTGTCACGTCCGTTCATGTCCGTGTGATAGCGACCGTGCCAGAAGAAAGATTTTTCTCCTTTTTTTATCTGCAATCCATCCAAGTTAACACCCCGAGATTTCATGTAATCCAACTCCGATTGTGGAAAATCATCGCCCACAACGGCTACTAAATTGATGTTTTGCGTAAAATAACTTGCGGATAAACTAATATACGTACAAGCACCCCCGACAACCTTTTCTGCAATACCTCGTGAAGTTTCGATGGTGTCAAAAGCGACTGTACCTACTGTTAAAAGACTCATAATCAACGGTTTATATGTTTAATAAAAAATAATTTATACTTTTTATGAAAAAAAGATTGGCAAAGATTGCAATTTTATTCTGAAAGCGTATATCTTTGCAACGCTTTTTAAAAAAGCACTCTAATAAATGCCTGATTAGCTCAGTTGGTTAGAGCGGCGGACTGTTAATCCGTAGGTCCTAGGTTCGAGTCCTCGATCAGGCGCAAAATCAAGAAGCCTTGCAGAAATGCAGGGCTTTTTTCGTGTATCGACTATTGGAAATAGGATTTAGGGGGCCCCTCAGTATTTTGTGATTTTAAAAGGTAAATTAAAATCTTTTAGAATTTTCCATTTCAAAAAAAGACCTTATATTTGTTTAAAAATTAAAACAGTATTAGAATGACAGCTACTATCGCTCAAATACCACCGAAAGTTGATATAAAAGAAAAAAAACCTAAGCGTTTCGTACCGCTTGAGTCTTTTTTTCAGCTATACACAAATCGTGAGGATGGTTTTAAATATGAGTGGAACAAAGGCGTAATTGAGAAAACTTACCGTACTATGAATCGTGACCAATCAACTATTCAAGAAGAACTTTTAGCTTATTTTTATTCAAATCCAACTTTTCGCAGCGTGTGTGGCTTTCTTGTTGAGTTAGACATGTACGTACCAACCGCAAACCGTACTCGAAGGGCTGATATGGCTTTTTTGACTCGTCAACAATTGGAAGATTCTAAAACGGGAGATACCTCTGTTGCTCCTTTCGTGATAGAAGTAATTTCGAGCAACGATAAAATCAATGAAGTTGAAACCAAATTGACCGAGTATTTCGACAATGGCGTACAAGTGGTTTGGCAAATTTTCCCCTTAATAAATATCGTAAAAGTTTATACTTCTGTTAAAAACATAACCATTTGTAGTGGTGAAGATGTCTGCTCGGCAGCTCCGTTTTTACCCGCTTTTCAGATGAGTGTCAATCAAATTTTACGTTAAAACATGTTTTAAAAATCCCCACTCGCTCCACCGCCGCCAAAATCCCCACCACCATATTTTACGCTATCATCGGGCGCACCAGCCGCCGTTTGCTGCAAAACTTGATTGATGACCAACGCCTCAATTAAGCCATTTTTATTTTGTTTCGGTAGATAAACAAAACCACTACGAGGTGTTTTTAAATACGTCATCAGAAGATAAGCTAACGCTAAAAAGGCTATACCCGCCAACGTCAATGCCCATTCGATGGGCATAATCGAGTGATAATGGCGGTAGGTGAGAATTGAAGCGGCAATACCCAAACCACCCATAATCCATAAAGTACGGTCTTTGTTTTTAATACCAAAAAACAGATAAATTAAAGGTATAAAAGCCGTAAAAAGGGCAAAAAGTGTCGAAAATGGCATCGAAATCTCATTTTTTCCTTCGTTTGAAAGCTCACTCTCGTAACCATACGCAAAGCTATTTTCAAATCTTTGGGCTAAAAAATAGTAATTGAGGGATAAATAAAAGCCCGCTAAACCAACCTTTTCTAAAACCATAAAACAATCTTTCCAGTAGAACAGCGTCTCTTTTTTTGACATGTATTTTGTCCAAAAATAAACACCTACACTCAACCCCGCCCACACAAGCGTCAATGCCATGAAAGTATTTTCTTTTTCTTTAAAAAATTCAAAAACACTTATCATCAAAGCGAAAAATGCCCCCAAAGCCAGCAATGGGTCGCCATAACGCACCGCTGCAATTGTTAAAAAAACAAAGGTCAGCAACGTCCAAATCACTCTATCATCTATCTTAAACACCAATGCGAAGCCCCAAACAAAACACGCAACGGCGGCATAGCACAACGCATTGTCGCTACCTTGTCGATACCAATGGCGTTCTTTTATCATGTATTCATTTATGGTCGTTAAGCTCAGTCCGAAAAACAAGCACAGAATACCTACATTATTTTCATCTGAGGTTGATTGAAAAGCCATCCAACCTATCAAGGCGATTGAGAAACCAATACAAAGACTTGTAAAAAGGAATAAACCTAAGCGCACAAAGACGTTACTTTGCTTCAATTCAATCGGAAAAACGGTTTTAACCTGTTCATACTGAGGGGGTGTCAAATCTCCATTTTCCAAAAGATTGTCGGCCATTTCACGTAGTTGAAGATTGCGGACAGCGGTTTCGTTGTAGGCTTGAACTATCATATTTTTATTTTAAATTAAAAATTTTTATTTTATGTAACTAATTGATTTATAAGTTTTTATTTATTTTTTTCTAAAAATTTCTTATAATTCAAAAAGAAATAAACAATACCAAAACACGACACCATACCATAAAGTAGCCAACCTAAAAAATCCCAATCAGCTTGCGCAATGAGCGTCGTGAAAGCGATGTATCCATACACAACGCCCGCCAACAAAAAGAAATAAGACTGCTCACGTCGAGCATACAAAATAGCCAACGCACACATCCCCAAAATCAAAAGACAGTAAGGCCCTTTCACAATATTGGCACCCCCATAAAGTGCAGCGATGCAGACCAAATTAAACCCAAAACTGAGATAGCTAAATGTAAAATGAGGCTTGATACTTTTTGCTTGCAGCAATAAACCAACACTGATAAAGACAATCCCGACGACGATGCCCGTGTGTATTAAGGTTTCGTTGTTATCAAATGCGCTTTCTTGAAAAATACTGAGGGGGGTAACTGCCAAGCCCGCCCACGACGTGAACGCTGTCAAAGCCATCGTCAATACGCCGATGTGGTCGAAACGATAAGCACAAGCAGCAAAAAGCACCGCAGGAATCAGCGTAGCTATGCCATAGCTTGTGCCAAAAATCTGATATTGATATTGTAAATAGCCTTCAAAAATCAAAAAAAGCGAGCAACCCAAAAGCAAAATATTGTCCCAAAGTGGTTGTTCTTTTTGGGCTTCGTGCATCCGAAAAGGCAGCCTTGCGTGCCACACAAACCATCCACAAGCCGCCAAAGCCAAAGCAATGAGCGCAATAATAGCTTGATGCCCAATGGTATCAATATTTTTATACACGAGCGTGCCTAATCCGCCGCATAAAAAGGTGATGCCCAACAAAAGAAAAATCCGCACTTCCCAATGGATAGA
>JAYTMW010001011.1:0-9562 GCA_043728105.1 Saprospiraceae bacterium
GAAGGTTGAAATGAAAATTCTTTTTCAATTTCAATTATTTTATCTTGATTGTTGGATTTGTTACAACCCAAAAAAGCTAAAAAAGTAATTAGGGAGATAATGTAAACGTTTTTTCTCATACAATTATGACTTTGATGTTTTTTAATGATGATTTTAAAACGTTCAAAAAACAGTATCGCTGCCTTTTGCTTTGTGAAATCAAAGTTAATGGAAGTTGAAACATAACACATGAATAATATTCGATTTTTTATTTTTTTAGTCGAAAGAAGCGTTTTGACCGTCAATTTGGACTCTTGAGAAAAATAATATTTGACCATCTTAATACATGTTAGCTTTGTCAATTATACAAAAGATGTAAGAAGTATTAACTTTCATTTTAGTCTAAAATAATGACTAAAAGTTTACTTTGAACTAATTAGAGGTTAAATATCTCATGTAAATAAATAATAATTCTTTGATTATTTTGATGGACGAAAAAGATAGCAACGGTTTATTTCTTGCTGAAATTTTCAAAGAGACTAAAATTAAGAAAAAAAACCATCCGAAGTAATTCTTTGGATGGCTTTTAGAATTGTGATTACTTGATTTTTTTGAATTGCGTCATAAATTATAAATCAAGGAACTAAAATTGTTACACAACCTGTCGACTCACCAGTCGTACCGTCCTCACACAGATAATGAGCAGTAATTAGAAGATTAGCTTTAGGACACGTTCCGTTTTGAGTGCAGAAAATCCCAGTATCTATGGAAAACGTTACACTATTTGAGTTACTATTTATATTAAAAGCTCCAACTGGTAGATCCCAATAAGTAACTGTAGAGAGAGAATTAAACCCAGCGGTGACCCTCGCATTATAACCACCAATATAAACATATCCTCTATTGGAAACTCTCCCACCACACAAAGGGGGGGTCTCACTCTTGGGATTCAAATTTTCACTGATTGAAAAACTGAAGGAAACAAGGGCAAAAAAAGCAATTGAAACCGTAGCTATGGCTACTTTTAGAGATAAAATTTTTACGATTTTCATGTTTTTCTATTTTATGATTAAAAAAAATTTAGAAAAATAAGATTTTATTATTTACTGCAATGAATAAATGTACTCTTAGATTATAATCAAGTAATCAATACAAAAATAGTGTATTATATCAATAAAAAAAATAATTTATCCAAAATGATAAAAAAATTATTGAAAAGATTTAGTTGACAGAATATAGCCATTAGTAACTCAAATTTAACTGAGATGCAAATCAAAAATAACGAAAATTCAACAGCTATGGTTTGGCACACAAGCCAAAGTACACACAACTCATCTTTGACGCATGAACTGAAAGAAGAAGAAGGAACTACATAGGACTTACGCCCAATGCTTTGCCCGACCCCAACATTAAGCCATCATTATCTTCGGCTTATGAGATTGGCGCAGATCTACGTTTTTTTAGTAATCGCATAGGCTTTGGCATAACATATTACAATGAGAGTAAGCGTGATGAAATCTTGTCTGTACCTGTTTCGGGAACGAGTGGTTACACATCAAAATTAATCAATGCTGCGCGCGTTGATCGTAATGGTATTGAAGTTCAATTGAATGCAACACCAATAAAATCTAAATTTTTCAACTGGGATGTTACTTTAAATCTTGCTCAAAATACATCAAAAATTTTGGGTTTAGCACCAGGTATCAAGGAATATATTCAAGAGACTGGTACATTTGGAGCATCATCGGGCGTTCGATTAGTACATAAGGACAGCAGCGAATGGGGTCAACTTCGTGGAGGTGGCTTCAAACGTGATGCCAATGGTAATAAAATTGTGGATGCCAAGGGTTTATTTATTGTCGCACCAAACACTTATTTGGGTAGTGTATTACCAAGTTTAACAGGTGGTATGTTAAACACGTTTTCAATTGGGGATTTTGATTTAAGAATTAATATTGACTTCCAAAAAGGAGGCAAATTCTTTTCACTGTCTGATGCTTGGGGTACATTCTCTGGCTTAACTGAGAGAACAGCGGAACTCAATGATAAAGGTAAAAATGTTCGTGATGCAATTGCAGATGGTGGTGGAGTTCATGTTGTTGCAGTCACAGCGGACGGTGCGCCGTTTGATAAATATGTGGATGCTTATGATTATTTCCATCAATTTAGAGGTCGTCGTATTGCAGAAGAACATATTTATGATTTAACATTCATTAAATTGCGTGAGTTGAGCGTTGGTTACAAAATCCCTGTTAAAAAATTGGGGTTTGATAAATTCGTTCAAGGAGCTACTATCTCATTAATTGCTCGTAACCCACTTTTAATTTATGCGCAAACAAAAGATTTTGATCCATCTGAAATTTCTAACCTTTATGGTGAAAATGGTCAATTGCCAGGAACGCGTTCAGTAGGTTTTAATCTCAGACTATCTTTTTAATTTAAAATTGATAAAAATTAAATAACGTAATTTCATTTCTACATAAGGTAAAAGCAGATACTACTTAATGCACCCCCTCAGTATTTTCTACTTTTGTGGGTAAAATTCAAAGTAAAGGCTATTTTCAACCTTATGTTTAATTGAAATATTAAAATAAATAAAGATGAATTTATTAAAAACAATAAAATATAAAGTAGCAACTATAATTGGAATAGGAGTACTTTTAGTTGCGCCAAGTTGCAGCGATATTAGCAACTTCAATGACACAAACGTCAATCCAAACTCCGTAACCGACCCTTTAACATCGGCTTTGTTAACTAATGCCGAAGTTAGAATGGCTACTGTTGGTAATACATTGGCTGTACGTTCATTGGCTATTTGGATTCCAGGTTTGTACTGTCAATATTTTTCACAAGCCCAATATACAGACGAGTCAACTTACTCCAGTGTTGCACCAGGCTGGGATGATGTTTACGCAGGGCCTCTAAAAGATTTGCAAACAATCATTGACTACAATTCCGATGCAGCTACGAAAGTTAAAGCATCAAACAATGGGTCAAATAGTAATCAAATTGCCATCGCTCGTATTTTGCGGGCATATTTTTATTCTCATATTACAGACCTTTGGGGTGACATGCCTTACAGCCAAGCCTTAAATGGTGAAAAAAATGTACAACCTGTTTATGATGCACAGGCTGATGTTTACAAAGGATTGTTCAAAGAGTTAAAAGAAGCAGCAGCTCAATTTGATGGTGGTAATACAGCCCTTGGTGATATTATTTTCAAGGGCGATGCGGCAAAATGGAAAAAATTTGCCAACTCATTGCGTTGTGTTTTAGCTCTTCGTATTTCAAACGTTGATGCTGCATTAGGCACATCTGAATTTAAGGATGCTTTAGCGGGGGGAGTTATTGAAACGAATGCCAATAATGTCATTTTAGCATTTCCAGGCGGCACTTATAATCATCCTTGGTATGATGAATATAATGGTAGAAACGACTTTGCAATTGGTCAAACTATTGAAAAAGCATTAAAAGACATAAATGACCCTCGTTTATCTAAATATGGCAATCCAAGTGCAGCAGGTGCTGTTGTTGGTATTCCATGTGGGGTAACAAGAGCCGATGCAATTGCTTTCACTACTGCAAATCCAGCATACTCGAAAGTTTTAGCACCGAGTTTAAGAGCGCAAGCCTCTCCTTATGAAATCTTAATGGCTGCAGACGTGTTTTTAGCACGAGCCGAAGCTGCGAAACGTGGTTGGACAACAGAGGTAGCTGCAACAATGTACAACAGTGGTATTAAAGCAGCTTTTGAGAAGTGGGGTGTATTTGTTCAAGCTGATTACGATGCTTTTATTGCAAGCGCAAAAGTAAAACTTGACGGTGGTGCCGACGATTTAAAGAAAATTGGTACGCAACGTTGGTTAACTTTTTATCCACGAGGTGATCAAGGTTGGGCAGAATGGCGTAGAACAGGTTTCCCTATTTTGGCTCCTGCCCCAGCAGCAATTAATTCAAGCAAAAAAATCCCTCGTCGTTATATTTATCCTTCGGCTGAGGCTAATTTGAACGGTGAAAATTATAAAGCTGCCGCAAGTAAAGTTACGGGTGGTGACAATGCCGATGGTAAAGTTTGGTGGGATAAATAAGTGGTGATTTATACTTTTATGTAAATATTATTAAAAAAAGCCTTGCCAACTGTTTTGTTGTGCAAGGCTTTTTTTTATCTGACAATATCATTAAACCGACATTTCACAACTATTTTAAGAAATTGAATACAAGAATCCAAAAAATGGGTAACGGTTTGTTGTGCCGCTATCCATTTTTCATTTTCCACATGGAGAACTTCATTTTTCACATGGAGATTTTCATTTTCCATGAGAACTTTGCCGAAGTAGTTAGAATAATATGTGATAAATGAAATTTGAAATTGATTTATTACATATTATTCTAACGACTTCGACAAAGTTCCCCGCTATTAAAATTATTTACAATGTGAAATGTGTAAATCCAATGGGTTTTAACCCGTTGATATAAAAATGGTAACTCAACGGATTAAAACCCATTGGATTTAGCGTTTAACAATCATTACGCATTTAAAATAACTCTAATAGCGAGAATTGCTGACAAACTATAAACTACTACAAATCTTGCCCCTCGCCTTCCCACTTCGCAATCACAACCGTAGCCAAGCAATTGCCCAACATATTTACACCCGTGCGAACCATGTCCATCAAAACATCAACACCCAAAATGAGGTAAATGGGCCATTCTGGAATACCAAATTGCCCAATAGTACCCATCAAGATAATCAACGAAGCTCTTGCAACACCCGCAACCCCTTTACTCGTCACCAAAAGCACCAACAAAAGCGTTAGTTGTTGACCAATATCTAAGGCAATAGCGTGGTCGGTGGCTTGCGCTACGAAGATAGCTGCACACGAAAGATAGAGCGTCGAACCATCCAAATTGAAACTCATACCCGTGGGCAATACGAATGCTACGATACGTTTCGGTACACCGTATTTTTCCAAAGACTCCATCGCCAAACCCAACGCCGCCTCGCTCGATGCCGTCGAAAAAGCCACCGATACAGGGGCTTGCACGGCCGTCCAAAACTTCCTGACATTGATTTTCATAAACCAAACTATTGACCCAAAAACGATAATTACAAAGGCAATCAATGCCCCATAAAGTGTCAAAATTAGTTTCAACATCGGATAAAAAACCTCTGGCCCCAAGACCGCAACTGCCGAAGCCATAGCACCAAAAACGCCAAAAGGCGCAAAATACATCACTATTTTAGTAAATTTGAACATAACTGCCGTCAAACTCTCGCAAAAACGCACCATCCTATCACGATGTTCACCACCCGCTGCATTGATGCCCAAGCCAAACAAGATACTGAAAACCACTATCTGCAAAACTTGATTTTCGGCAATCGATTTGGCAATATTCTCTGGAAAAATATGAGAAATAATGTCCTTCCAATCTTGCTTCGGCGGCACGTCGGCTTTTTCTTTTGCTAAAACAAACGTCGCTTGAAGTGAGTCAATTCCTTTCTGAACCACCTTAGATTTCATAGAATCGGGTGCAGCTTCGTACTCTTTCAAAATGCCTTCCGTGCGTTGCATGACCATCGGCGCAGCTACATCTTTCCAATCTTTTTTCACACTCGATGCCTTCGATTGAAATTTCTCCGCTTTCTCCTTATTAATACGTGGATCGTCGCCCGCTTTAGAAATATTAATCGCTAATAGTCCGAAAACCAACGCCAAAGACGTAACGGCAATGAAATAACTAAACGCTTTTACACCCATGCGACCCACCGTTTTGGAATCTCCGTGTCCCGCAATACCAACTATCAAAGTCGCAAAAAGCAAAGGTGCAACGATGGTTTTGATGAGTTTTAAAAAGACTTTACCCAGAATATCTAATTCTTTGGCAAAGTCAGGAAATAGATAACCGACCAATGCGCCCATCACCAAAGAGGCTAAAATCCAGAAGGTGAGACTTGTTTTTAAATTGCTGAAATTCATAATAAAATGGTTTCGTTGTTAGGTATTCAATTGAAATTTAATTATTGGGTGAAAATAGTATAAAAAACTTGAAAATACTGAGGGGGTGTTAAATTTGAGCTACGAATTTTACGAATTTGCGAATTTGCGAATTTTAGATGCTAATCGTCGTTTTATTCCTTGTGTTAATCCATGAAATAACAAAGCGAAGGATGAATCTTTGCAACATTGTGTTATTGAATCATTACGTTAAAATACTTATAATTTTAATTCTCAATTTTTAATTTTTAATTCATCATATATGAAAGCTCTAAAAACAATGGCAGTTGCTGCCGCCGCAAGTTTCCTCCTTTTTACTGCCTGTAAAAAGACTGTTAATTTGAACGATGTTTCGACCGCCATTCCCAAAAATGCGTTGAGTGTCACGTCCGTAAATGTCAATAGTTTGATGCAAAAAGCTGATTTTGAATCCGTTAAAAATATGGATTTTTATAAAGATGGCATCGGCAAATTGAGTAATGAAAATCCTGCATTGGCTGAAATCATGAAAAATCCAACCAAATCAGGTATTGATTTAACCAAAAACATTTACCTCACGCAAGATTTAAACATCGGAGCAGGTCGAAGTTCAAATACCGATATGACTATTTTGATGTCTCTCTCCAACATAAGCGATTTTGAAACAATGCTCAAAGCGGGTAAATTGGGCAATATCGAAAAGAAAGATGGCGTGAATTATATTATCCTAAAAAAAGAAATCAACGAAACCAATGCTGAGGGTTACACTATCAGTTCTAACCTCAATAGTATGGTGGCTTGGAATGAGAAAATGGCTGTTTTGTCTTCCAATTCTAATGAAAATACTGTTGACGAAGGAAATCCCGCACAAGGCGGGAAGGGGGGTGAAGCCATTTTGAAATATTTTACGACTAAATCCGAAGAATCCATTTCTAAAAATGAGATGTTCAACAAAGCTATGTCGGCAACGCATGACATCAATTCTTTCATGTCTTTCGATAAATATGCGGAAGAAATGAAGGGTGCAGCCGCCGCTATGAACGTTGACCCAAAGGCTTTAGTGGGCAACTATTTCACAGGTTATGGCGATTTTGAAAAAGGTCAAATTGTCTCGAAATCAGAGTTTAACATCAATAAAATATTGGTGAAAGAATGGGGCATTTTGTTCAAGGATAAAGTAAAAACCGACTTTTCTAAGTACATAAATGGTCAAAACGTGGGTTTTGCGATGACAATGGGCTTGGATATGAAAGGATTAAAGGAAATAATCAACACCAATGCACAGTTCAAAATTGCCGCTGAAATGGCAAAAGGACGCAGCGAATTTTCAATTGATGATTTGTGTAAAGCCTTAGACGGCGACATGGTGATTGCGGCAAATCCAAACGGAAAAGATTGGCAAGGTGTGATGGGTTTCAAAATTGCAGACAAAGCAGCGATTCAAAAATTATTGAATATGTTGAGTCAAAAAGAAGTCATCATAAAAATCAGTGATAGTGAATTTACATTAAGCAAATCCGTGGATATGTTGAGTAAAGGTTATGTGGGCGAAAATGGAAAATTGCGCATCAAAGACGATATTCTTTTCGTCGGCTCAAACGAAGCAGTGAGTCAAATGACAGGAAATGGTTCGGTGAAAGCGGAAATTAAAGAGGTTTTGAATAAAAACATCTTCGGTATGTATGCCAACTTCAATCAAATTTTCGCCAATTCTGATGATATGAAAGATCCAGAATTTACGGAAATGATGATGACCATTAACGGCAAAAATGGAGAAAGCGTTATCAAAACGAAAGATGGTAATGAGAACAGTTTGAAATCGTTGATGAAGGCGGCAAATCGTTGGTATTTGAAAAATAAAACCGAAAATGCTTTTGAAAAAGAAGATTCAAAAGATGAAAAAGAAGAAATTTAAGTAACGAGTGAATACAAGCAGGTTATATTTCTTTGAAACACATAGGCACATAGGACACATAGAGTCATATAAAGTGTTGATTATCAATGGTTTATACATAATAATATGTGTCCTATGTGCCTATGTGTTTCAAAGAAAATCATACTTAATGTTATTTTCTTTACTCTCTACTTATCAACCCGAATAACCAAAGCTTTTCAACAATTTATCATCATCCCGCCAATTCTCTCTTACTTTCACGGTAAGTTCGAGGAACACTTTTACTTCTAAAAATTTCTCTAAATCCTTACGAGCATCCGTGCCTAATTTTTTAATCGCATCACCGTTTTTGCCAATCAAAATCACTTTTTGATTTTCACGAGCCACGTAAATAGTCGCTGCAATACGGCTTAATGGTTTACCTTCTTTTGTCTCCGTTTCCTTAAAAGAATCCACGCTCACTTCACACGAATAGGGGATTTCGTCACGGTAATTGATGAGTATTTTTTCTCTAATTATCTCCGTTGTAAAAAACCTTTCGGGGCGGTCGGTGAGTTGATCTTTGGGGTAATATTCGGGGCCTTCGGGCAATATATTTTTGATGCGTTCCAACAAATATTCCGTCCGCAATTTGTTTAAAGCGGAAATTTCAATCACTTCTGCAAAGTCCACCCGATTCATCAAAGCCTCACGATGCGCCGCCACCACGGTTGGTTTAAACGCATCTATCTTATTGATTATCAAGAACTTAGGAAATTTAGCCGCTTTGAGTTTCACAATAATAGGGTCATCATCTTCAAAGATTTCTTGTGGTTCAGTGACAAATAACATCACATCCGAATCCTCAAAAGTTTCGCTGACAAACGTGTTCATCGCCTCGTGCATCTTGTACGTTGGGCGGCGAATAAATCCTGGGGTATCACTAAAAACGACTTGAAAATCTTCACCACTCATGATGCCAATGATGCGGTGGCGGGTCGTCTGCGGCTTGTTCGTGATGATGCTCATGCGCTCACCCACGAGGGCGTTCATGAGGGTCGATTTTCCGACGTTTGGTCGCCCGATGATGTTTGCAAAACCTGATTTGAACATTTCTTTATGTTAATTTTGAAGGGCAAAAGTAGTTCAAATAAGGGATAATTTGTCAAAATGGATAACATAAAGAAAATCTTAACGTGATAAACGGTTTTTAACTTATGTTAAAACGGGTCAAAAAAGGTTGTTTTTTTAGTTAAAAAAAAGAAGAAAAAGGGTTTATAAAATTTGAAGGTTAAATGGAGGTTAAATACTGAGGAACCTCCTTTTTATTCAAGGAAATGAGATTAATTTGTATTCAATATTTTTCAATCAAATTCTAAATCTTATGTCATGAAAAAGTTTATGTACGCTTTTATTATCTTGTTTGCTTTGACAGCTTTTTTGAGTTGTGAAATTTTTTGTGGAGAAAGAGAACGTGACACAAGTTGCGTTTGTACTTTTGATTATGACCCAGTTTGTGGGTGTAATCATCGCACGTATCGCAATGCCTGTGAGGCAGAATGTTATGGAATATTTAGTTACAGTACGGGCGAATGTCGTTAGAAAGTAGCTTACGGATTTATCCGAACCCGTCGAAACGGATTCATCCGTTGACATGCTAAGCTTTTCCAATTTAAGCATTTCAACGGATGAATCCGTTTCGACGGGTTCGGATAAATCCGTAAGCTACTTTTTT
>JAYTMW010001012.1:0-3012 GCA_043728105.1 Saprospiraceae bacterium
ATAGCTGGAGAATTTTACGGTGACGAGAAGTTTTATATTGACCTTATCAAGGCGCAAAACCTTGAAAATCAAGTCATTATAAAGTCTGATTATATATCAACTGAAGAAGTAAAATATTATTTTGGCGCAGCCGATGTGGTCGTTCAGCCCTATCGTTCAGCCACCCAAAGCGGTATTTCTCAAATAGCCTACCATTTTGATAAACCCATGATTGTGACTAATGTAGGCGGCTTATCTGAAATTGTGCCTCAAGATGAAGCGGGTTATGTCGTAGAACCAACCCCTCAGTATATTGCTAAAGCGATAGAGGAATTTTATCAAAACGATAATGCTGTTAGATTGGAAGCGGGCGTAAAAAAGAATAAAGAGCGTTTTTCGTGGGAAGCTATGGTAAAGGTATTTTTGGAGGCATAAAAAATCGGATACAATGATTTTTATAAAAAAGACAAGAAAAGTTTGCTTTACAAGAAAATGAGTATATCTTTGCACCGCATTTAGAAAAACCATCTAAATAATTACAAATTTGGGAGTTTAGCTCAGCTGGTTCAGAGCATCTGTTTTACACACAGAGGGTCGGCGGTTCGAACCCGTCAACTCCCACGAAAGTCTCCATATTGGGGGCTTTTTTTGTTTCTGTAACATTAGGTGGCAATAAGTAGTAGATGTTATATGCCTTCTACTGCAACAATTTACAACTCTTTTCAAAATAATAAAAAAAGTCCGAATTTTTCGTTGTCGAAAAGTTCGGACTTTTTTAAATACAATATCTTTACGGACAAACTAAAATCACATCCCAAAAATCTCTTTCAACTTCGCATCAAGCGCAGGCCCACGGAGGTCACGAGCGATGATATTGCCTTCTTTATCCAACAAAATGGTTCGTGGAATGCTCGACACTTGATAGAGACGAGCCGCTTCATTTTGCCAATACTTTAAGTCACTTACATGATTCGTCCAAACTAAACCGTCGTCTTTAATGGCTTTTATCCAACGCTCACGATCTTGGTCAAGGCTCACGCTAAATACTTCAAAGCCTTTGTTTTTATATTCTTCATAAAGCCTAACAACGTTCGGATTCTCACGGCGGCATGGGCCGCACCAGCTCGCCCAAAAGTCAATCAATACGACTTTGCCTTTCAAATCACTCAATTTTCGCATTTTTCCCGTTGTGTCTGCCATTATTATATTGGGCGCAGGAACATCCAACATTTGCGCTTTGGCTTGGTTGATTATCGTCATCAACTGAGATTTGCGTGACTCTTCTTCATCTGGAAAATCGGTCAAATATTTGTCGCCAAACTCAATGAGCAATGTATTGTTTTTTTCAACCAAAATGGTCAAAATGCCTGTAATTGCATATTTGTAGGCGGTAGTTTTTGCAGGAATTTTATTTAAAAGAGAATAGAAATAAGTCTTTTGTTGATCCTTATTCAAAGACAAAGCGGGCAAAGTTATGACCTGAGCATAATTTCTAAACATATCAAATAAGTAGGGAATCTTATTATATTCTGCATCTTTCAAGTCTGCATATTGGAAATATTGAGTCGCAAAATACTCGATTTCGTCTTTAAAACTACCTTTTTTAGAACTATGGAAAAAACTTGTATAAGTATCCGCAGCCGCTATTTTACTAAGAAATGGATTGGCTTTTTTCAAAGAATCTAAAAACCAAACTTTAGCCTTGTCGTTGGCCAACATCTGTGCTTCAATCTCAGCTTTCAAAGCAACGTTGCTGTAATTCAATTGATAGTTTTGACCAATTTTGTTGCTCTCTATTTTCAATTGATTCACCCGTTTAATGGCTTTGTCATAATCCTCATTAACCCTTGAACCTTGAACCGAAGTCAATGTCATGTTATAGCATGGGCCTGATAAAATGGTTTCCTTTTCAGTCCCCAAAAGCACAGGTTTCAATTTGTCAACATCTTCGTTCATGCCTATAAAATAGAATTGAGGCGTTGCTGTTTTAAGGATTGAAAACGTAAAAGAGCCATTAATAGGCAATGCCGTTTTCACTTTCTTTTTAAATAAACCATCCGACTCATAAAGGTTTAAAATATCTGCCGACGAGCAATTGTCGAAAACACATTTCAACACAACCTCTGTCTCATTGATTGCTTTTTGAGGGTTATGGGCATGGGCAACGGCAGCAAAAGCCATTAAACCAACTAAGGAAATTTTTTTTATCATTTTTAATTCTAATTTCATGTAAATGGAAACTGTTTTTTTAATGTTCATAAGATAGATTTTTAGATTTTAGGTGGCTTAAAATAAATCTGGAAACGGGTACAAAAATACAACCCCTCAGTATTTATAACAAAAATCATTTGTTATAAAAAATATAAATTTTTAAAAATCCCCTTTGATTTTATTAGAAATGACACTTTACGAGCTTACTTTAAAAGACTTTATGGAAATTAAGACTACAAAAGTGGCATTTGGTCTCTTTTTTATATTTTTACGTTTTTAAAAACTCAAAGTTAAAGGGTTTTATAGATAAATTATAAGAAACTAAATATTGCATAAGAACAATTAGAAATTAAGAATGTAGAATTGGGATGTTAATTCTACATTGGCACTCTAAAACAGAAAAGGACTAAATGGATGGATTGATTTTTTAGAAAGAAAAATCGAAAATTTTTCTTTCTAAAAAATCAATCCATCCGAGAAAAACGCCCATTTAGCACGCCTTTTTACGCAGTAAAAACAGTGAGTAAATATCTCATATTGTAGAGTGCCACAGTAGAATTAGGTATTTGAATAAAAATAAGCAATTGTTAGAAACTTCAGAACTCATTGATTTTCAACTACTTCTACATTTTTTATTCCGTGTTTTTTACCTGCCTACCTTCAGGCAGGTTCGATATTCACTTAACACGCCCATTCTACTTTTTTAAATTTTAAATTTTAATTGGAAAGTATGTCAGACAACTTATCGCCTAATCAAAAAGCTCTGCGTCGGCTGATGCGAAATAAACCTGCCTTGTTTGGTTTAGGTACAATTGTATTGGC
>JAYTMW010001013.1:0-2468 GCA_043728105.1 Saprospiraceae bacterium
ACAATCAGCAACAATGAATTGAAAGTGAGTGTCGCTGCGCCCAATTTGTCTTTATGTGTAGGCACAGGCAAGCAAGCAACCGTAAACGCTCCTGCGGGAACGACAGTTGTATGGACACCTGCAAATGTGATTGACGGTTCAAATACCGCCTTGAATCCAATATTGAAAGCGGCAACAGTTTCTTCGGGCAAAATAGTAGGCGAGTTTACGAATGCGGCGGGTTGTAAAGCAACTCAAGAAATCGCTTACACAGCTACAGAAGTGAAAGCAACCGTTACAGCAAGTGATAAATTGGTTTACAAAGATTTTGATGTAACGTTGAATGCACAACCTGCGGGAACGGGTTACACTTACAAGTGGAATCCAACAACTGCAACTACGGCTTCGTTTACAAATAAACCAGCAGTAAAAACTACTTACACGGTTACAGTGACGGATGCCAATGGTTGTTCAAGCACCGCTTCAATTGATGTGGATGTTATTGAACCACAATGTGCAGAACCTTTCGTTTATATTCCAACCGCTTTCTCTCCAAATAGTGATGGAACGAACGATAAAATCAGAGTTCACGGAGAGTTTTTAACAACCGTAGAATTTGTTATCTACAACCGTTGGGGCGAAAAAGTGTTTGAAACAACACAGTTTGCAAACGGCGAAAGTGAAGGTTGGGACGGCAAGCATAAAAACGCTGAGGTTTGCCCAGATGTGTATGGTTTCTACGTAAGAGGCAAATGTAAAAATAATACGGAGTTCTTCAAAAAAGGAAACATCACAGTTTTGAAATAATATTTTTTGATTTCGGATAATAGTTGAATTGAGGATGAGTCACAGAAACGTGGCTCATCCTTTTTTTATGTATCGGCTGATTTATCTGCCGATTGAAATGGCCAAAATACTGAGGGGTCACCCTTTTAACGATTACTAATTTTTTTATACCCCATTTACAACGAAAAACGTAATTTCACCCCAAGCCCTGAAAGGGCGAAATATGTTAGCGTCGGGTAACGCCCGACGAAATGGGCATTCATTCATCATTCATCATTAAAAATGTCATTTCTAAGACTCATTCGTTTCCCAAACCTCATCATCGTAGCACTCACGCAGTACCTACTGCAATACGCTATTTTGATACCTGAATTAGAGAAGGCAAGCCAAAAACCACTACTCCCACACGCCCCATTTTTCCTGTTAGTGCTATCAACAGTCCTCATTGCAGCGGGCGGCTACATCATCAACGACATCGAAGATGTAGAAATAGATAAGCTCAATAAACCCATTGAAAAACAAATCGTCGGGAGAGTGTACCCCCTCAGTATTTCGTGGCTTTTTTATGGTATAACAACATTGGTAGGCTTCATAATCAGTTTATACTTAGCGTTTTACATAAATGATTTTTTGCAATTGGTTATTTATCCATTGGCGGTAGCCTTGCTTTGGGCCTATTCTCGATGGTTCAAAAGATGGGCTTTGATTGGGAATTTGGTGGTTGCTTTTTTTTGTGCATTCGTAGCGTGGGTCGTGCTTTATGCGGAATCGCTGAATACGGGAGGTATGGCAAAATTGGGTTTTGGAGCAACCGTAGGTATTTTACTCATTTTTATTGGCTATGCAGCATTGGCTTTTATATCAACCCTATTTCGAGAAATCATCAAGGACATAGAAGATGCCGAAGGCGATAAGGCGCAAAATTGTAAAACATTACCCATTTTGTTAGGCATAAAAAAGAGTAAAGGCATCGCTTTGAGTGTGGGTTTACTTTTTTTATCCTTGATTTTTTATTTTAGTTTTATCTTAAAAGATTCGATACTAAAAGTCGTTGTTTTAAACATAAGTATCTCATTACCAATAATTTACGCATTATATTTATTGATTAATGCTAAAGAAAAAAAAGATTTTACATTTTTATCAAAATTAGCCAAAGTCATCATGTTGAGTGGTTTGATTTTTTTATTAATCATGAAACTATAAATCAGCATGACCATAAAAATTATCAGAATTTTAGAGCTAATAATTCTATCCATAATCATCTTTACGAAAAGCTATTTTCTATTGGCTTACAATGGTGTGATGTATATTTTTCTTGAAATTTTAAACAGTAAAAAAGTTTATCTTAATCAAAAAAATTATAAAATAGTAAATGCGTTATGCGTTGGTTATCAATTGTTTATAACGATAAATAGAACTCGTAAGCTAAATTTTAGCAAAAATACTGAGGGGGTAATCAATATCTTAGAACACATCTTTTTTGCCCTTATCGTCTGTTTATTGATAAGTCAATTATTACTTTTTTTCAAAAAAATAAATTTAAACAAACACCAAGAAGCACTCTTCGTTTTTTCAGTTTTCAATGCAATAGGTGTATTCAATGAGTTTTTTCAGAATATCATAAGTAATCGTACACTCTTTATTTTTACACCCGATTCTATGAAAGATATAGGCATCAATTTAATCGGCTCTTTGATATTTGT
>JAYTMW010001014.1:0-9233 GCA_043728105.1 Saprospiraceae bacterium
AAAGGTTTTCAACACGTAATTGCCATTGGAAATGACTGTTTGGATTTGAATGAAACGCATATCTTACAAGCAATTGATGCCTTGAAAACGGCCCCCTCAATATTCGGTGCCACAACCGATGGTGGTGTGTATTTATTGGGTTTTGAAAAATGTTTTTTCAACAATTTTGATTTGAAAAACATCGCTTGGCAAACCGAAAAAGTTTTTACAGAATTAACACAACTAACTGATAATCAATGTATTACGTTAGAAACTTTAACTGATATTGATAGTTCTAATGACTTAGTTTTATTCTTGAAAAATACAACACAATCTCTTAAATATAAGTTTCTTTCTCTCTTAAAAATAAAAGAACCGAAGCCTCTTGTGTCGGTTAAAAACTATATTCGACAGTATCTCCTTTCTATAAAGTTGCTGCGTGCGCCGCCTATTGCAGCTTAATATTTTCTTATAAAAGAGTCTGATTTTTTCATGGTTTTAAGCCGTGGGAAAAGGTTGTCATTTCATCAAAAAATGCCTCAAATACTGAGGGGGTAGTTTTGTATGTGGTGGTTTAACTTTTTCCATATTGGATATTTTTTTAAGAAAAACGAAGAGGTAAAGGGGTGCGTTGATTTAACGTACCGAATAAATTTGAAAGCATTTGGTTTTGTGCGTTGGGCTTGGCGCTGGTTACAGAGGGTCGTTTTTCAAACCTAAATTTATTCGTAATGTTAAGAAAATGAACGAAACCAATACCATTAGAATATTCGAAATGTTACACCAACGCACCCCTTTACCTCTTCGTTTTTCTTAAAAAAAAAATATCTAATTAGGTAACGATTAAGTAACAGATAGATCATTTTTTTTGAAACACATAGGCACATAGGACACATAGATTAATGTATAATTGTTTGATTTTCAACGAGTTATTAAAATAATCTCTAAAAACTATGTGTCCTATGTGCCTATGTGTTTTTTAAAAAAATATCCTATTTATTCTTTACTCGCTACTTAATTTTTATTTTCTAATCTACCTATGTCGGCAAACAGGTTCTTAATTTTTAATTAACACCAAATTGATGCGTTTCAAAATTTTTTAATTCTTCATTTTTAATTCAAAATAATTATGGTTCAAGATTCTTATTTACAGACAACGGCTGATTTTTACAAAGAGGCTGCCTTGACCCCCAACGTGGGTTTATGCTGCACAACTACGCCAATGTGGTTATTACCTGACCTCGATATGCCTAAAATCATGGAAAAAATGAACTACGGTTGTGGCTCGACGGTCAACCCACGTGATTTGGTGCGGAGTCCGACGGTGCTATATGTAGGCGTAGGCGGCGGCATGGAGTTGTTGCAATTTGCGTATTTCAGTCGTCGTGAAGGTGCTGTTATTGGCGTAGATATGGTGGACGAAATGTTGATGGCAAGTGCTGAAAATTTCAAAGAAGCCGAGCGTTTGAACCCGTGGTTTAAGCGTGAGTTTGTGAGTCTGCGCAAGGGCGATGCGTTGAGTTTGCCGATTGAAGACAATACGGTGGATGTGGCGGCTCAAAATTGTCTTTTTAATATTTTTAAAATGGACGATTTGAAGAAAGCATTACAAGAAATGTATCGTGTTTTGAAGCCTTACGGTCGCCTTGTGATGTCTGATCCGACTTGTGAAACGGCAATGCCCGAAAACCTTATCAACGATGAACGCCTTCGTGCCGAGTGTTTGAGTGGTTCAATTCCGTTGAAAGATTATATCAAAATGATTACGGATGTGGGTTTTGGAACGGTCGAAATTAGAGCGAAACGCCCTTATCGCCTACTCTCTTCCAATCATTATAACACCAACGAAATGATTTTTATTGAGTCGGTTGAAGTGTGTGCGATTAAAGACCCAATGCCTGCCGATGGGCCTTGTGTTTTCACGGGCAAATCAGCGATTTATTATGGCAAGGACGAATATTTTGATGATAAAAAAGGACATACGCTCATGGTGAATCAGCCGTTGGCAGTGTGCGACAAAACGGCGGGTGCTTTGGCGGCTTTGGGTCGTGATGATATTTTTATTTCGGAATCAACGTATTTTTATGATGGTGGTGGGTGTTGTTAAAATGTAGCGGCAATGTAGCGGCGGATTCATCCGACCTGTGCGATTAAAATTTTATAGTGCCGTAGGCACGGCTCATATTGTAGCGTCCCGATTCATCGGGACGAAAAAACATGTGAAAAAGTTAATTGAGTGCCGTAGGCACGGCGCATATAAAAGACTAAATGCGCCGTCCCGATGGGACTGTAAAATTTAATCGCACAGGTCGGATAAATCCGTCGAATGTCACTCAAATAAATCATTCGGCGGTTAAAACCGCCGCTACAATAGGCCCCTCAGTATTTTGACAAAAAATACATAAAACACCCACTATTAACGAATTATAAATTACATTTTATTTTAATGAAACGTTTTCTCCATCTCAAAAACAGCCTTTTATTAGGTTTGTTTTCAATCATAACTGTTGTCACAACACATGCGCAAATCACCTCTGCGTCCATGTCGGGCAAGGTTATGAATGTGAAAAATGAGACACTTTTGGGAGCATCTATCATCGCTACGCACGAGCCTACTGGCACGGTGTATAGAGTTGTGTGCGATGAAAATGGCGTTTTTCACATTGAAAACATGAACACGGGCGGCCCATATTTGGTCAAAACATCTATGGTTGGTTTTAAAGAAGGCGAGCAAAATAATGTGTTTTTAACGTTGGGTAATACGTCAAAAGTTGATTTTATTTTAGAAGAAAGTAGTACAGAATTGAGCCAAATTGAAATCGTTTCAAAGAAAAACGACCTATTTGACGGCTCAAAAAGTGGTACACAAACGAGCATCGGACGGGATAAAGTGGAGAACTTACCAACCCTCTCACGCAGTTTGCAAGACATCACACGGCTGACTCCGCAAGGTGGCGCAAACTCATTTGCGGGGAGCAATTTTAGAATGAATAACATCGCAATTGACGGCGCAAATGCCAACGATGCTTTCGGATTTGTTGAGCCTTCGGGTGGCGCAAGTGGCTCGGTGGCATCGGGTACGCCAGGCAATTTGGCGAAGTCGCAACCCATTTCATTGGATGCCATTCAAGAGGTGCAAGTCTCGCTTTCGCCTTATGAAGTGTCGCAGGGAAATTTTACGGGCGGCAGCATCAACGCCGTCACTCGGAGTGGTACGAATGCGTTGCAAGGTTCGGTTTATGGCTTCGGCAGAAACGGCAGTTTGACACGGGCGAACACCACAAACGAAGGCTCAAAAGTGACCCCTCAGTATTTGGATTGGACAAGTGGCTTTCGGCTCGGTGGGGCTATAAAACAAAACAAATTATTTTATTTTCTGAACGTCGAAACGGGTAAAAGGGACGAACCCGTGGGCTTTGCGGCAGGGTCTTCGGGGTCAAATATTCCGTTTGATGTGGCGAAACAAATAGCGGATACGTTGCAAAAAAGGTATGGTATCAACACGGGCAGATACGAAGATTTTAACATTAAAGCCACCAATTCTAAGGTATTCGGTCGGCTCGATTGGAATATTTCTGATCAACATCAATTGACTTTTCGGCATAGTTTTTCGACGGCTTCGGCGGAGCAACTGAATCGTGCTTCTAATATTTTAAACTTTGAAAGTCAAGGTTTTACGCATAATAATACTTCTAATGTTTCTGTTTTTCAATTGAAAAGTAGATTTAAAAACAATCGGTTCAATGACTTGATTATTGGCTATTCAAACATAAAAGATGTGCGTGACCCGTTTGGCGATGTCATTCAGCCGCACGTGGAAATTACGTACAATACGACCAATTCTATCTTTGCGGGGACGTATCGTGAATCCGCCATTTTTCAGATTAATCAACGGGCTTTGGAGCTGACGAATAATTTTAATTTCTACAAAAAAAACCACGCTTTTCAAATCGGAACTCACAACGAATTGTATCAAATTGGGTATCATTTTGTCACGCCATACAGTGGTCGTTGGGCGTATTCGAGTCTTGATAATTTTTTCGCCGACAAGCCTTCTCGCTTGCGTGCGACCTATAATTTGACGGACAATGACTACAATTTTAACTACAATCGTCCATCAGCAAATTACCAAATGTTCCTCGCCAGTGTGTATGCGCACGACAAAATTACGGTGCTTGATAACCTCAAAATCATGTTGGGTGTCCGTTTGGATATGCCTTTTTTCTTTGATAGGGAAACGCCGTCGAGCGAGATTTTGCAGACCCCTCAGTATTCGGGCTTCGCCAATGGTTACGGCAATCGGTTGAACGTTTCGCCACGGGTTTCTTTTAATTATCAGCCGACTGCAAAACTGCAAATTAGAGGTGGTGCGGGTGTGTTTACGGGGCGAATGCCGTTGGCGTGGTTAGCGTATTCACACATATATAATGGTCGTCAATTTGGTAACGTAGATATTCGTTTTACGGGCAAACAACCCATTATAACCGACTATGCACAATTTAAAACGCTGCAAACGCCGCAACGGGAAGTGAATTTGGTGTCAAATGACTTCAAAATGCCCCAAATACTGAGGGGTAACGTTGGCGTTGATTTTAAAACCAAGCAAGGCACGACTTTTACCCTTGAATTTTTAGCGACAAAAACCCTCCAAGACGTGCTTTTTCAAACCCTTAATTTAAAGGATTCGACGGCGGCTTTGAGTGGCGGCGACGGGCGTAAAATCTATTTGGGTAACAATACAACGCAAAAAGTACAACCGCAATTTACCTCCGTTTTTGGCTTAAAAAATACGCAAGATGGGTTCAGATATTCACTTTCGGGTAGTGTTTCGCACTCGTTTAACAAGGTTTTGGACATTATGGGTGCTTACACTTATGGTTTGTCGAAAGATATTTCCAACGGTGTGCGGGTGAGTCCGCAAGCGAATTGGGAGTGGAATCATACGACCGATGCGAATAATCCGAGCCTTAGTTTTTCAAATTTTGACATTCGGCATCGTTTGATTTTTTCGGTAAATTATACTAAAAAATGGACGGATAAATGGATGACTCAACTATCTTTGATTTCTACGGCGGCTTCGGGCAGCCCTTACACATATACGTATGCGGGTGATTTGAATCGGGATGCCTCCGCCACAAATGATTTATTTTTTGTGCCAAAAGATAAGACGCAAATCAATTTAGTGGATATAAAAGATGGTAGAGGTGCGGTCGTCGTCACGGCAGATGAGCAATGGCAGCAACTGAATAATTACATCCAAAATGATGGTTATTTGTCACAACTTCGAGGTCAATTTACGGAGCGCAACGGCGCACGAACACCGTGGAATGCACAAACGGATGTGCGCATCACGCAGGGCTTTAAATTGGGTAAACAATTGATACAGTTGAGTTTAGATATTATAAATGTTGGTAATTTGATAGATACACATTGGGGAAAACAATATTTTGTATCCAATACTTTGAACTCGTCTTATCAAATTGCGACCGTGGCAAGTGTGACTAATGATGTGGCTACTTTTAGGTTTAATGACCCAAAAGGTAATGCGCCTTATCAGGTTGATCCGTTGGCTTCTAAGTGGCAGGGGCAATTGGGTTTGCGGTGGGTGTTTTAAAAATGGGTAATGGGTAATTAAGTAGAAAGAGGCCCCTCAGTATTTTTGGATTTTTTTTCTTTTTTATACTTTTTAGTTTCTTTGATAGACAAAGTATTGCGAGAAAATATTGACGGAGTAAAATTTTAGTTAGTTTTTTTTTTATAAACCATTGATTATCAGTATATTGTGACTAAAACATCTATCATCTTAAAACCACCGATTTTAATCGGTGGGTAACGAATTACCACGACACACATCTATATTCTTTTCAGAACATCACATCTTACACTCATAAATGTGATGTTCTAAAAAGAAGATAGATGTTGTTTGTGGGTTTGCTTGACCCACCGATTAAAATCGGTGGTTTCAAGATGTTAGATGTTTTTACAGTCGTTTTATCTTATTGTTTTTATCACATCGGCGAATAAATTCGCCGCTACATTCATTCAAAAAAAGTGACTCAAAAATGAAAGACGCATTAGAAATTATTAGAAAAACAAGAGCGGGTTTTATTGGGATGACTAAAAATCTTAGCATCGAACAAATGAACCTTGTTCCCGAAGGTTTTAACAACAATATCATCTGGAATTTTGGACATATTGTGATGGTGCAACAAGGGCTTTGCTATGGTTTGGCGGGGCTGCCGCAAAATGTGGATAAAAGTCTTTCTATGAAGTACAAAAAAGGTTCAATACCCGATACATTTATTTCAGCAGATGAATTTGAAACGCTGAAAACATTGAGCGTTTCGTTGATTGATAGGTTTGAAGAAGACATTGCAAAAGGCATTTTTCCCGCTACTTATCATCCTTTTATGACCTTGTTGGGTGTCGAAGTTGATAGCTTGGAGAAAGCAATAGTGTTCAATGCGTATCACGAGGGTTTGCATTATGGCTATGCAATGTCGTTGAAAAGAGCAGTTAAATTAATGGGTAATGATTAATAGGTAATAGGTAATAGGTAATGATTAATAGGTAATAGTTTCGCAATCTCGTAATTTCGTAATCTCGTAATTTCGCAATCTCGTAATTTATAAAACGTTTAAAATCAATTGGTTATGTCAAAAGAAAAACAATATTTTGAGCCTGCAAAAGATTTGGCTCAATTCGGGAAAATAGGAGAATGGCAACCCGAAATGGCGAAAAAATTCTTCGATTATTATGGTTTAGCCACGGGTACGGAAGGCGCATTGAGTGTGCGTGAAAAGGCGTTGATTGCGTTGGCGGTTGCCCATGCGATGCAGTGTCCGTATTGCATAGATGCGTACACGAATGAGTGTATTAAGCAAGGTGCGGATGAAGAACAAATGATGGAAGCGGTGCATGTGACGGCGGCGATGAAGGCGGGGATAACTTTGGTTTATTCTACGCAGATGATGAAACATGCGAAAGAGAAATTGATGTAAATAGAGTATTGAGTAGTTAGTATTGAGTAGTTAGACAAAACCCCTCAGTATTTTTACAATTTCAAAATTCAAAGAGTCCAGAGGACTCGTACATTTATAGAAATGATGAATTTAAAGTTTCTCCGAGTCCAGCGGACTCGTACATGGATACACCGTTAAGACAAATTTAATGTACGAGTCCGCTGGACTCGGAGAAAATTGTTTCTTTACTTTTCTACAAATGTATGAGTCCTCTGGACTCTTTAAATCTTACACCCCCTCAGTATTTTGACTAATTTCAACTAAACAATTGATTTTCAATATTTTATAAAAAATAAATAATGTCAATACATCAAAAAACAAAATCATTAAGTGTTATAGGCAATCAACTTTCTGATACTTTTTTTCAATTAAAAGTATTGAACGGAAAAGAGCTGAACGATGCCAAATTTCCACCTTTTGCGGACAAGGCAGCCGAGGCAGGTTTCCGTCCTTTAAAGCCGTCTTCCATTGATATTTTTCAAATTAATATTGGAAAATTGTGCAATCAAACGTGTTCGCATTGCCACGTGGATGCTGGGCCCGATAAAAAAGTGGAAAATATGAGCCGTGAAACGCTCGAAATTTGCTTGGATATTTTGCGAAAATATGATATTAAAACGGTGGACATCACGGGTGGCGCACCTGAAATGAACGCCCATTTCCGTTGGTTTGTGGAGGAGTGTAGAAAGTTGGGTAAAACGGTGATGGATAGGTGCAATTTGACGATTATTCAAGCCAATAAAAAATACCATGATTTGCCCGATTGGTTTGCCGCCAATCAAGTGCATATCGTGTCGTCCCTACCCTCTTTTTCAAAAACTCGGACGGATTCGCAACGGGGCGATGGCGTTTTTGAAGATTCTATTTTGGCTTTACAAAAACTCAATGCCGTGGGTTATGGCAAAGAAGGCACGGGGTTGATGTTGGATTTGGTGTATAATCCGTCGGGGGCATTTTTGCCTGGCTCGCAAACGGGTTTGGAAAAAGAATTTAAACAGCAATTGAAAAGACGTTTTAATATTGAGTTTAACAATTTATTTGCGATAACAAATATGCCCATTTCTCGCTTTTTAGATTATTTGATTGAGTCTAAAAATTATGAAGAATATATGGAAACTTTGGTGAATGCGTTTAACCCTGCGGCGGTGGCGAATGTGATGTGCCGCAACACGGTTTCCGTGAGTTGGGATGGCTTGATGTACGATTGCGATTTCAATCAAATGCTCGATTTGAAGGTGAATACTGAGGGGGTGCATATTCGGGATTTCAATTACGATAAGTTATTGAATCGGAACATTGTTTTGAATCAGCATTGCTATGGTTGCACGGCGGGTGCGGGTTCATCTTGCGGGGGAGAAGTTGCGTAAATTGTTGGTTGTCAATGTATTACGCATAAAAAAAACCGAAAGCATTTAGCTATCGGTTTTTTTATACACAATACGGATTACTACTTTCCATAATTATCCACTGTAGATTACTTAAAAAACTTTTCCATCAGACGTAAAAAACTTGATTTCAAAAGCTGGGTCTCTAAATTCATCCACCAAATTTTTGAGTTCTGTGTTGGTTGAATTAAGATAATAGAGCAAATGTTTGGTAGAACCTTTAGGCTCAATTGTCGCTTTCACGTTGATATTTGCTTGGTCATTAATTACAAAATAACCGTAGTCTCCCTTAGGAATGTCCGTCTGTATAGAAGCAAATTTTTTGAGTCTTTCCTCAAATTTAATATATTTTGACTGTTGATTTTGTTCATAGTTGACATATCCCCAAATCAGACCTTTCTGAATGCGCATGATTTCATTTTGAGACACTTCTATGCCATAAAGTTTATTCATACTCACAGAAAACTTATTATCTGTCACCGTTAAATACCCATCATTGACGATTGCATCTTTCAAAGATATTTTTAAATTATAAGTTCCTTTTGGTATATTTAGAAACTGAATGTTATTAGTAGCAAATTGTGGCTGGGTACCACAAACGGATGGGTACACGAGACCATTTACTTTAACAGAAATATTATTGCCATCAATTCGTGAAGTAATATCAATAGTTGCACCACCACAGTCTTGTTTTTTTAAAGTTTGAGCAACAAGACCGACAATGCTTCCAGACTCATTAAGCCCTTGAGAAGGTTGAAATGAAAATTCTTTTTCAATTTCAATTATTTTATCTTGATTGTTGGATTTGTTACAACCCAAAAAAGCTAAAAAAGTAATTAGGGAGATA
>JAYTMW010001015.1:0-2696 GCA_043728105.1 Saprospiraceae bacterium
AAAAATTTGTTTTTATACATGTCTCTGGCGTGATTGATGGCGGCACTTTCCAAACGGTCGTTCCACTTCACGGGCGCAACGGGTGGCATGTTTTTGCTCCCACATTTGCAACCACTCGCACGTATGGTATTGACCATTGTGAGCATATCTCCTTTAAAATCACCCGATTCGGCGGGCAAATTATACGGTGCAGAAATGCCTTTTGAAGCAACTTTTACTTTGCCTTTTGAGGATTGCGCCGTAGTGCAGGCGTTGAAAGTTAGAAGAAAAACGAAAAAAAAGTAGCGCATCATGGCAATGTTGTTATTTGGTTTGTGATTCATTCCCAAAAATAAATATTTTATTTAAAAAAAATTAAAAATTAAATTGTGATGATATTTTTTTTAGGAAAAACGAAGAGGTAGCTCCGCAAATGCTTGATTTCTCGTTGCTTCCACTATTCGAGAGGCTTAGGCATTAGCGGAGCTACTATCTTCGTTTTTCCTAAAAAAATATCTTATTTTGAATAAATAACATTTAATGCTTGATTTGACGACCCCCTCAGTATTTTTGCTAAAAGTTAGAAGAAATACAGCAATTTAACAATAAAACAATCAAGTAATACAACGCATGTACGAACAAATTATTGAAGAAATAAAAAAAACAAACACACAACTCATTGCCGTTTCCAAAACCAAACCCAATGAGGCTCTTTTGAATCTTTACAACAAAGGGCAACGGGCTTTTGGCGAAAATTATGTGCAAGAGTTGGTGGATAAAAACGCAACTTTGCCCGCAGATATTGAGTGGCATTTTATTGGTCATTTGCAGTCGAATAAGGTGAAATATATTGCCCCTTTTGTGCATTTTATTCATTCGATTGACTCGTTAAAATTGCTTTCAGAAATCAATAAACAGGCGGCAAAAAACAATCGAGTTGTGAAATGTCTGTTGCAATTTCACATTGCAGATGAAGACACAAAATTTGGCTTTGATACTGAGGGGGTCGAAGAATTGATAGGAATTTTGAAAGAAAATGATTTATCAAATGTGGCTATTTGTGGCGTAATGGGCATGGCTACTTTCACGGACGATAAAGCACAAGTTAGGCGTGAATTTAAAAAACTGAAACATGTTTTTGATACGCTGAAATCAACGTATTTCGTTGATAATCAATCATTTACGCATATTTCTATGGGCATGAGCGATGATTATAAAATGGCGATTGAAGAAGGCTCTACGATGGTGCGGATTGGTAGTTTGTTGTTTGGAAAACGAGGATAAATTTGAAAGTTTTAATAAAAATATTTACTTTCGTGAAAAATATAATGATATGACTAAAATGCCGCAAGCAACAAAGTTTACATCGTTGCAATTGGAATTATTAAAAATATATTCTTATTCTCCTACGGAAGAAGAACTTTTGGATATTAAAGATATTCTCGCTAAGTATTTTTCAGATAAACTACTGGAAAAAACGTCAAAATGGGCGATTGAAAACAATATTACTGATGATGATTTAGACAAATGGCTTGAAGATGAAAATCAGTAAACCTAAAATTATTTTAGATACAAACATCGTTTTGGTTTCAATTCTGCCTCATCATAAGTATCATTGGGTATATCAACAATTTCTGAAAAAAGAATATATTTTATATATTTCTAATGAAATTTTGAATGAATATTACGAGAAATTATTAGAAAAATTTGGCTTAAACATCGCCAACAGTACTTTGGATTTAATAATTGTTTCTCCTAATATTGAGAAAATTGAACCTTCTTTTCGTTTTTTACTCATAAAAGATGACCCTGACGATGATAAATTCGTTGATTGTGCTATTGCAGGAAACGTTGATTTTATAGTCACACACGATAAACATTTTAACGTGCTTAAAGATATTCCCTTCCCCAAAGTAGAAACCTTGAAAATTGATGAATTTAAAGATATTTTAGATAATTGGACAAAAGAGGCTTTCGAGTAGAAACGCCTCTTTTTTGTGTTAAAACAAAAATTATATGCACAAAATTTTTCTTAAAAAAGGAAAAGAAGAACCTATCCGCCGCTTTCATCCGTGGATTTTTAGCGGCGCAGTCTATAATACTGAGGGGTCTCCAATTGACGGAGATTTGGTAGAGGTTTTTGATTATAAAAAACAATATCTCGCCACGGGTTATTACAACAACGGCTCTATTTTAGTGCGTATTTTGAGTTTCAAACAGGAAGAAATCAATCAACAATTTTGGACTGCAAAACTGCAAAACGCTTACCAATTCCGAGCAAAAATTGGATTAATTGTCAATGTTGAAACGAACTGTTTTCGTCTCATACACGCCGAAGGCGATGGCTTGCCAGGGTTGATTATTGATATGTATGACAAGGTTGCAGTCGTACAATGTCATTCAATTGGGATGCACCGTCAAGTAGCGTTTATCGTCAAAGGTTTGACGCAAGTGTTTGATAATCAATTAGTTGCAATTTATGACAAATCTGCTGAGACGCTACCCCCTCAGTATTTAGTAGAAAAAAACATCAAAAATGGCTACCTTTTTGGTACAGCCGAAACGCCTTTAACCGTCGTGGAAAACGGTTGTCAATTTGCGATTGATTGGATAACAGGACAAAAAACAGGCTTCTTTTTAGACCAAAGAGACAATCGAGATTTAATCGCACGCTATGTAAAAGACAAGACCGTTTTGAATGCTTTTTGTTACTCTGG
>JAYTMW010001016.1:0-3407 GCA_043728105.1 Saprospiraceae bacterium
TAAAATTATTTCTGTTTTATCTCAAATTCTATTCTTTGATAAATTTTTGTCATAGCCACAGAACGATTCAAAATTTTTACTTTTTCATTCAAATTTGTATGGTCAACATTAAGCCATTGATTTGGCTTTGGCGTTCTGTTATAGATGGTAATAGACGGTTTATCGGTGTTGATGTAAATTATTTGTTTGACACTGGGCATCGTTTTATAACATTCTAATTTAGTTCCGAGGTCATAATTTTTAGTGGTCGGCGAATGTACCTCCACTATCACGACTGGATTTATGCTGGCAGTTTTAGTTTTATCGTAGTGATATTCCTTCAATTCTCCTTCAATCAGATGGACATCAGGATTGTAAATATCATCGCAGCCAATAGCGAAAACAGGACGATTGCTACCGAAAACTTCATAAACATTTTCATTAAATGCGAGTCTCAATTCAAAAATTAAATTTGAAACAACTCTTTCGTGTGGTGTGCTTGCGTAACTCATAGTACCAATAATATGTTTGTTTTGATATTCAAGACGGTATTCTGGCAAATCTACCAATTGCCAATATTCATCCATCGAGGCAGGGATTTCTATAAAATCAGAAGCCATGAAAGCCATTTTTAAGGTTTCAGCCGTGATGGGTTGTTGAATTGTTGCGACCATTTTTCTTTCTTTTTTACAAATATAAAGTATTTTTTTTAGTCTAAACTCTTTTATTCAATTGCTTTTTGAGTCGGAATAAAATAGAACAGACCTACTCGCCAAGTGTTTGGGTTTAAATCGAAGTCATAATCTACATCTTTATTTATTTTTCGAGAGTCGCTAAATCTTAAATTTAATCCCGTTGTTTCTATGTAACAACCAAAGTTTTTTGAGATAAAATAATGAATACTTGGGGAGAAACGAGCCTCGCCAAAATCAAAGGTGCTATTTGATGAAATGGGTGTTATCGAATTACTCGGCGGTGTACGTGTCGTTACACTTTCATTTTTCGCTTCTCCTTTCCAGTTGAAATATGTAAATTTTAGGCTAAAAATGAAATTACTTGTGACATTTTGGCTATATCGCATGTGTAAACTAAGTCCAGACAGTTTGTTTTCTGTGGTGGATGTTGTTTTACTTACAGAGGTGACAACTCCATTGGATGTACCAAAACCAGACGTACCGTTGAATTCACGTTTGGATTGTACGGAAGAATAGCCCAAACCTATCATAAATTTACTATTTACAACATAGCTGATTTCTGGGGAAACGTTATACGCTGTTTGTATTATTTGATTGGGTTGTTGATTGGGTAAATTCTGAAACGCAGGACTTAACGGTGTAAAGGTTTCTTTTTTAGAAAAACTTAATCCCGTTGAAATCAAAATTCCGTTGCTTTGAAATTGAGAAAAAAGCTTGAAACTAAAAAAAAGCGATGTAATTATGAGTATTTTTTTCATTGCTAATAGGTTTTAGAAAGTAAAAAAAGTAGGATTAAACTGATTTACTCAATCGTTTTCTTAATAGGAATGAAATAGAAAATGCCGATACGCCAATTTTGAGGATTAAGACTAAAATTATAATCAACATCTTTATTGGGTTTTCGGGAATCGCTAAAATTGAAATTTAAGCCCACTGTTTCAATGTAACAGCCAAACTTTTGTGAGATAAAATAATGAAGACTGGGGGAGAAACGAGCCTCTCCTAAATTATAACTTATCGTATTTTTTTGAATGGACGGTGTATTATTATTATTATTTGTAAATTCAGAATTATCCACTCCTTTCAGATTGAAATACGTAAATTTTAAACTAAAAATTAATTTTGATAGAATGTTTTGACTGTAACGAAGGTGTAGAGTGGGCCCAGATAACTCACTTTTAAAGGTACTTGACGATGTTTGAGCAAAGAAATTACCATTTGAATTCGCTGAATTAAAAGTTTGACTAAATGATTCTTCGAAGGTGTTTGAAAAATAGCCAACCCCAATCATAAATTTTTCATTGACAACATAACTAAATTCGGGAGCCACGCTGAACGTTTTTGAAATTATTTCAGGTGGTGAAAAATTGTTATTATTGCCCGAAAAAAAGAGGTTTTCACTAAAATCTTGTTTTTTTGAAAAGCCCAAACTCGTAGAAATCAAAATTCCAGAACGGTCATACTGTGAAAAGAGAGAAAGACTTAAAAACAACGATAGAATTGTGAGTATTTTTTTCATTATGAATAGGTTTTAAAAAGTAAAAAAAACAAGGTTTAAACAGTGTTAGAATAACTTTTCAAAAATACCTTTTTTCCTCGTTCTGTCAAAACAAAATCGTCAAAATTTAGCGTCACGTGTGTTAAAGTTTCCAAAGCGGGTCTTTTGTGGGGCGTAATGATGATAATATTTTTTGAATACGTAAACAATTGATTAACAAGCGGATAGAGTTGTTTTTCGTCGCAAAGATGCATCGCAAATGAGCAAATAATGCTTGAAAAAGGCTCAAATACTGCGACCGCAGGAAGTCCCGTTTCGGGCGGGAAGGGGCTTACATTTCTTGTTTTGTACTTTATTTTTTGAATTTCTCCATTATAATTTTGATAAAAAGCCAATTTACCTTTCACAATATCCTCAAAGCTCAAAGGCAAGCACGGGCAACCTGTATTTTTTTCATACAACTTAAATGTAAAAGGGTCAGTACCGATGAAGCATTGTTGTGCTTGCTCTTGATTCAGTTGGAGGAGGCCCCTCAGTATTTCGGTCACTTCGCCGCCACCTGCACTCAAATCCAAGACTTTTGAGTAGTCTATTCGGTGTTGATTTTGAGTCAAAAGGGCTTTTATGTATGGATAATGTGGGTTCTCATACACGTTGGCGTGTGTGCGGTAGTAGGTATCTACACCCTGGTCGGCGTATTCATCACGGATGGCTTTTTTCATTTATAGTTACTGGTGATTGAGTGATTGGTGATTGAACCACTAATAACAAATCACTCAATCACCAATAACCAATCACTAATTTTTAATTTTCTGCATTGAATTAAAACGTCTTTGCAAAGTATCTAAAAGCGGGTCTTGCGCAGGCACTTGATAGGTTTTATACTTTCTAAAAGGATTCAAATTAATATACCTTTTTGGATTCAAACGCACGTCTTGCATGAGGGCTTGCGTTTGCAGAAGCGTCATGTTGAGGTTTTGATAAACGCTGTCATTTGTGGCAAATTGACCGATTGTACCTTGTCCACTATTGATTTTTTTAATGGATTGCGCCAACTCATTCAACGAATTTTGGGTAGCTGACAAGGTCTTCTTTAATTCATCTACGCTTTGACCAACCCCCTCAGTAGCTGTATTGATTTTTGAGAAATCAATGGTATTTGCTTTGCCTGAAACATCATTGAAGTTCGATAGCATCTTGGATATTTGGTCATTATTGGCGTTCAAATTGCCTGT
>JAYTMW010001017.1:0-8673 GCA_043728105.1 Saprospiraceae bacterium
TTGAATCAATCTCCAAAATCGTAAAACTTCCTATTGAAAAGGTGGAAGCAATTTTGCGTTCAATGGGGCTAAACTAATTTCCTTTTATCCACAAAAAAAATCGCAAAATGGGTGTCATAGATATTTTAATTGAAGATGCCAGGATAGAAGGTAAGATAGAAGGTAAGATAGAAGGTAAGGTAGAAGGTAAGGTAGAAGGTAAAAAAATTGGAGTAGAAAAAGTAAAGAAAGAAGTCCTCAAAAATGCAAGGCTTGAAGGCTATTCTATCGAAATTATTTCTAAAATTGTGAAACTACCCATTGAAAAAGTAGAAGAAATATTACGCTCAATAGGCTTAAAATAGGCTCTTACTAAAACATAAAACCATAAAACCCTCTGTTGCGCTATATGCAATAGAGGGTTTTATTTTAAACAAAATGTGTTAGCTTTGCACAAAATTGATGTAAAGAAAATTTAAAATGATAAACTTCAACGGCAGCATTTTTGAGGACAATGAACGTATCTTAACGGCTCAAAACCGTGCTTTCAGGTATGGCGATGGGCTGTTCGAAAGCATACGGGTTTTCAATGGTAAAATCCCTTTTTACAACTATCATTTCGAGCGCATACTGAGGGGTATGAAGGCTTTGAAGATGAATATTCCATCTTATTTCAACCCACACTATATCAAAAATGAGATGTCAAAAACCCTTGAAAACCAACCTAATAGCCGTGTACGATTGACTGTTTTTCGAGAAGATGGTGGTTTTTATACACCCACTACGAACAATATTAATTTTTTAATTGAAAGTTCTCCCCTACCCGAATCCAAATATTTGCTCAACGATTTGGGCTTAACCATTGGCGTTTTTACAGATTATAAACTGCGTCAAACGCCCACTTCTGCCTTCAAAACAAGCAATAGTTTGCCTTATGTTTTGGCTGGAATTTTTGCAAAAGAAAACAGTTTTGAAGATATTTTAATGCTCAATACTGAGGGGCCTGTTTCAGAGGGTATTTCTTCCAATATTTTCATAGTAAAAGAAAATAAATTGATAACACCTTCATTATCAACGGGTTGCGTAGGTGGCATCATGCGACAAATCATTTTCGAGATAGCCCAAGAGCAAGAAATATCGTGTATTGAGTCAATCATTTCCGTGCAAGATGTTGCGGAAGCAGATGAAGTTTTTTACACCAATGCCATGCAAGGCATCCGTTGGGTCGAAAATTTTGGAGATAAAACTTATACAAACGATTTAACTCAAAATCTATATAATTTTTTACTTTTACGGCTTAAATAGGTTATTGGTTATTAAGTTATTTGTTATTAGATTATTCGTTAAAAAATCAGAATAACGTTCTTAATAAATAACGAATAACTCAATAACCAATAACTACTTTTAATGAAAAGAATACTCGTTGTTGCCGCCACTACTTTTGAAATTCAACCATTTTTGGATTTTCTGAAAAATGCCCACCGTCAAAAAGGCAATGTCCTATTCACGCAAAATGGATATGAAATTGATGTGTTGGTCACAGGCGTGGGCATTGCCAACACGGCTTATCAATTGGGCAAAACGCTGCCACAAAAGATATACGATTTGGCTCTCAACGTAGGCGTAGCGGGCAGTTTTGACCGTCGAATACTGAGAGGGGAGGTCGTGGAAGTTGTCAGTGAACAATATGGAGACTTGGGCGTGGAAGAAGCCAACGGCACATTTACCGATATGTTTGATTTAAAACTGATTGATAATAGTTTTCCTTTTCAAGAAAAAAAATTAGTCAATACCCAACCGCTTATTCGCCCCGATGTAAAGATGGTGCATGGGCTTACCGTCCAAAAAGTACACGGCTTTGGCGAGAGTATCGAAAAGGCTTTAAAAAAATATAAAGTGGATGTCGAGACAATGGAAGGAGCCGCTTTCATGCAGATTTGCGTGACCGAAAAAATCCCTTTCGCCGAATTGCGGGCTATTTCAAACTACGTAGAACCCCGCAATCGGGAAAATTGGAAAATGAAAGAGGCTATCGAAAACTTGAATACCGTTTTGATTGAATTGTTTGAAAAAAGACATATTTAATCCCTTATTCCACATGAAATTTAACCAAATCAAGCCATTCTGTCGCCAAATCTACCTTCGGCATCACCGTTTTCGCTCGTCGATACCAATAGTTTGCGTTCCAATCATCGCCTTCTTTTCGGTGCAAATAAGCGTGTAATCTGTCATATTCGAGTGTACCTTCTTGGCTTTGGGCAATGTCGTGTGATGATTCCCAATCACCTTTTGCATCGTAATACAAGGCTTTTAATATCTCATTTTCATTGGTTGGAAAGCTGTTTTGGTTATGGCATTATTAAATTCAGATAAAGTCATTTTATATTTTTTTCTGCAAAAATAAAAAAAAACTCCCCCCACAGTATTTTCTTATAAAAATTACCCCATTCTTAAAATTTTGATACATTTGTAGCATTAAATTTATTCCTAAATTATTTTAATTATCTTTCAAAAACAAACCTATTATGATGAAGAATGTAGTCTTTTTTACTTGTTTTATCTTTGTAAACACCCTATTTGCACAACAAACCCTATTCATGCCTCAAAACATTAAAGAGGCTTTTGACAAAGAAACCCGCAGTATGGATGGGAAGCCTGGCAAGAAATATTGGCAAAACACAGGTAATTATAACATCAAAATTACCGCCAATCCACCTTCCAAAACCATAAAAGGAACGGAAACAATTACCTATTTTAACAATGGGCCAAATCCCATAAATCGCCCCGTTTTTAAGCTCATTATGAACGTTCATGCGCCTGGGGCAGTGCGCCAAAATCCTGTTAGTGCCGACTATTTAACGCAAGGCATTGTCATTGATAAATTCGTTGAAAATGGTAAAGAAACCAAATTCCCAGATGCAAAAGGCAGCACTGTGCAAGGTATTCGGCTCGCCAAACCGCTCAATCCGAAGGAAAGCATCACGCTCCAATTTGATTGGCATTATGACGTGAGTGAAAAGGATGGACGTGAAGGAAAATTGGATAAAACGAGCTTTTTCTTAGCCTATTTTTATCCCCGCATCGCCGTTTTGGACGATACGCAGGGTTGGGACAGAATGCCGTTCACGGACGCACAGGAGTTTTACAATGATTTCAACAATTATGACGTGGAGGTGAGCGTTCCAAAAAATTTCGTGGTGTGGGGAACGGGCGATTTGCTGAATCCCGCCGAACTTCTACAACCACCTTTTTTAGAAAAATATCAAAAAAGTTTTACCAGCGATGCCGTCATCAATGTCGTGACCCAAAAGGACGTTGACGCAAAGAAGATAACGACCCAAAAAGCGATGAACACGTGGAAATGGAAATCCACCAACGTCAGCGATGTGGCGTATTGCATCAGCGACCATTACGTGTGGGATGCAGCGAGCGTGGTGGTGGACAAGAAAACGGGTCGCCGAGCAAGCTGCCAATCGGCGTTTATTGATACGGCGGTTAATTTTCACAATCAGGTGAAACACATCCAACATTCTTTGGATTGGTTCAGTAACAATTGGCCTGGTGTGGCATATCCGTTCCCGAAAAGTACGATTATACAAGGCACTGCCGACATGGAATATCCGATGATGGCCAACGATAGCCCGCAGGACGACGATATGATGCAGCGTTTTATCGCTGAACACGAAATTGCCCACAGTTATTTTCCTTTTTACATGGGCATCAACGAGCATCGCTACGGCTACATGGACGAAGGTTGGACAACGGCGTTTGAAAATATGATTGCCCACGCCGACATGGGGCAGGAACAAGCCGATAATTTTTTCAAGCAATTTCGAGTGCTTGGTTGGGCTACGAGACCGAGTGATGAAACGCAAATTCCGATTATTACGCCCACCAATTTGTTGAGTGGCGGGGCGATGGGCGATAACGAATATGGCAAACCTGCCTTAGCTTATTTGGGTTTGAAAGACTTGTTGGGCGATGAATTGTTCAAAAAATGTTTGCATGGTTTCATGGAGCGTTGGAACGGCAAACACCCAATTCCGTGGGATATGTTCAATAGTTTCAATGATTTGAGTGGAAAAAACCTTAATTGGTATTGGAATAATTGGTTTTTCAGCAGCAGCTACATGGATATTGCGGTGGAAAAAGTGGAACAAAAAGATAACGGCTACAATTTGATGATTAAAAATATCGGCGGCTTTGTTATTCCTACCAACGCTATGATTGAATATGAAGATGGTAGCAAAGAAACCAAGCATTTTACCGCCAGCATTTGGGAACAAAACCCGCAAACGGCAACTGTTTTGATAGAAACAAAGAAAAAAATAAGCTATTTGAAATTGGATAATGGTCTCTATGTGGATGCCAACGACAAGGATAATGTGTTTGGTAAAAGAAAAACGGTCGCTATTTCTGATGCCGATTGGGGTAAATATGTCGGTACGTATTCGTCTAAACAGATACCCATTAAAGTTGTTTTTACAAAAGATGGAGATAAATTGGTAGCCACCGCCGAAGGTCAGCAAAGCCTTCCTTTGGAAAACACCGCAAAAGATACCTTCTCTTTTGAAGCGGCAGGCATTGCCTTTATTTTTGATACGACGAAAGAGGAAATGACCTTGAAACAAGGTGGTGGGTCTTTTACTTTTACTAAAAATAAGTAAAAATATTCGATAAATCAGACACGGATTGAAGGATTAAAAAAGGGATTAAGAGGATTATTTTTGATTCAAAAATAAAATACTCTTAATCCCTTTTCTATCTTAACCCAATTTTAAACATCTTTTTTCAAAGCATCAGCGTAAGTTTTCAAGCATCTTTCACGAGCCTCTTTGTGGTCAACTATCGGTTTTGGGTAAAGCGGCGTACCAAATTCTTTCACAAATTTACGGACGTATTTATAATCGGGGTCAAATTTTTTCTGTTGTTCCATGGGGCTAAAAATGCGAAAATAAGGTGCTGCATCCGTGCCGCCGCCCATTGCCCACTGCCAGCCGCCGTTGTTGCTCGCCAAATCAAAATCCAAGAGTTTTTTTGCAAAATAAGCCTCGCCCAAACGCCAATCGAGGAGCAAATGTTTGGTTAAAAAACTGGATACGAGCATCCGCACACGGTTGTGCATGTAGCCTGTGGTGTTGAGTTCTCGCATACCAGCATCCACCAACGAATAGCCCGTTTTGCCTTCGCACCATTTTTGGAATTGCTTTTCGTCGCTGCGCCAAGCAATGCGGTCGTACTCTTTTCGGAAGGCACTTCCTGCGCCGATGTGCAGGAAATGTTGAAAAATTTGGGAATAAAAATCCCGCCAAATCAACTCACTTAAATACGTTTCATTGAGTCGAGAAGCCGCCAAAGCCTTTTCTCGAATCGAAATTGTACCGAATCGAAAATGCACACCCAATCTGGTTGTGCTGTTGGGCAAATAAGGATAATTACGGGTTTGGTCGTAGGTTTTCACCACCGAGCGAGCCACTGTTTTTGAGGGAATTTCGATGCTCGATTTTGTGAAATTCATGCTTTCGAGTGAAGGCATGACCCCCTCAGTATTTTGTGCTTTTTTTATAAAATTGTGAAAATATTTTTCGTTTGAATAAGGCTTTAAGTAGTACGAAATTTCTTCTCCTTCAAAATCCGACAAGCGGGTTTCCAATTTGGCTTTCCACTTGCGAGAATAAGGTGTAAAGACGGTGTAAGGCAAACCGTCATCCTTAGTCACTTCATCATATTCAAAAATAACGTGGTCTTTAAACGTTTGAAAATCAATGTTTTGTGTTAATAAAAACGCTTTTATTACATTATCTCGCTCTGTGGCATACGGCTCATAATCGTGATTGGTGTAAACCTTTTCGATGGAAGGCCCCTCAGTATTTTGCGTTATTTTTGTAAAAACATCAATGGGATTGCCGTAAAAAACGTGCAAAGTAGAACCCAATGTCTCTAATTCTGCCTTCAATTCTGTCAAGGTATTGTGCAGAAAAGTCACCCGTGCATCGTCTCTATCTTCGAGTTTATCGAGGATGTTTTTATCGAAAATAAAAATGGGTAAAACGGGATTTTTATCTTTTAAAGCACGGTATAAACCTGCGTTGTCTTGTAGGCGAAGGTCTCGACGAAACCAGAAGATGTTGATTTTCATAGATGTTGTTAATTTTGATTTTCTTGTTAAATGTTGTAGAGACACAAGGCTTTGCGCCTGTAGAAAACTTGCTATATTGGATATTTTTTTTATAAAAATAAGAAAGGAGTAGGTCTCCCAACTCTTTCATAACATTTCGGGTTGTGTAAGAAAATGCTTCGCTATAAAACTTAAAAATAACTTAGGCAGCTAAAATCGAAGTACAGAGGAAACTACCTCTTTCTTATTTTCATAAAAAAAAATATCCAATATGGCAAATTTTGTACGGGAGTTTCAATTGCAACTGCCGCCTTTAAACAACAAAATACTGAGGGGTATGTTCAAAAAAAAATCTCAACTTGACAAAATGCAAATTGAGATTTTTATACATTATACTTAAATCTTATACCTAAAAATAATAGCCAACCGAAAGCTGCCCGACTGCATTTTTGCCGTCAAGCAACCTAACCGTAGCACCATTTACAACGGTTTCTTTTCCAACATTTGTCAACCCAAGACTGTAACGTGTGCCGACAAAAAATTTCTGAATATGAAAGGTCAGACCCAACGCCAAACCCATATCAAATTTATTTATTGCATCAGTATTATAGATTGGATTGCCATTGTAATCTGTAAATTGTAGATCTAAAGTGTTGCCAACTAAATAGCCTACATAAGGCCCAAAATTGACATCCACAAAGTTCATTTTATAGGCAAAAGGAATCGTCAAATTCAAATAATTGAAGGCTTCATTTTCAGTTATGTTAAGGATTTTTAACCTAAAACCTTGCGACGAAAACATCAAATCAGGTTGTAGTGCCAATGACTCCGTGAAACTGATTTCAGAAGTAACGCCTACGTGGAAACCAATGCGTTCACTCCTCGCTGCCGCAAAACTTTTGACTGAAATATTGGACGTATTTACGCCTAATTTAGCTCCAAACTTGACATTTACTTGTGCAATTACAGTTGTAAAAAATGTAAAGAAGAACAAACATGAAATAGAAAAACGAGTAAAAAATGTTGCTTTTTTCATTTTTAAAGAGTTTTTAAGATTAAGAAATATTTTTTTCAATCTCTTATTATAACTTACTGATAATCAGTTTATTATAAATTTATAAAAATTAACTAAAAGATATTTTCGAGAAAGTAACAGAGTGACTTCGAGTCAATCGGACACTAAAAACTACAGAAATACTGAGGGGGTATCACTAATTACCCGCTTGCTTTTGCGCATCCGTTTTCATCTTATCATTGGCATAAACGGCGATTTCAACACGGCGATTTTGTTGTCTGCCATTGTCGTTATCATTTGAGGCAATAGGTTGGGTTTCACCTCGTCCTTCGGGTCTCAAACGAGCCATGCTCACGCCTACGCTATTGAGATAATTGGCAACCGCCGCCGCACGGTTTTGAGAAAGATTTTGATTGAAACCATCCGAGCCAACATTGTCGGTATGCCCTTCAATTAAGAGTTCGGTATCGGGATATTGTTTGAGTGATTCGCTGAGTTTTCGGAGGTTCATTTTGTTGGTTTCTTGCAAATCTGTTTTGCCAAAATCGAACAAAAGTTTGCTATCAAAAGTGATTTTAATGCCTTCGCCTACCCTTTCAACGGTGGCAGCTTTGCCCAAATCTTTCTCAATTTTCTTGGCTTGTTTATCCATTTGATTGCCAATGACGGCACCCGCTGCACCGCCAATTGTTGCGCCCAAAATTGCGCCCAAAGCGGTATTTTTTGATTTACTGCCAATCAATCCGCCTACAACTGCGCCCGCTCCTGCGCCTATGATTGCGCCTTTTTGGGTCTTATTCATACCTTTTTTTTCGGAAGTTGCGGTTTTTGAACTCTTGCAAGATGCTGCAAGCATGATGACGGTTAGAGCGAATAGTAATAGTTTTTTCATACGATAAATTTTTTTTTGAATTTAATTTATAACCTAATATATTGATTTTCAATGACTTATGAAATTCGGCGAATAAATTCGCCGCTACATTTGCGTCTTCGGCGGTTAAAACCGCCGCTACATTTAGGTTAAATTGGGAAGCATAATTGAGTTAGTAGAAAACGACAATAAAATAGTTTTCAAACTAAAAAAGGAAAGTTTGCTTGGTCGGTCGTTTTCCACTTATTATGGTAACGTCTTGAGTAATCGGTGAAGTACAAATTTTTAATTCTTTCAGAAAAATTTAACGTTTAAGAGAACTTAATAACGAATAAAAATAACACGGTCTAATTAAAGATTTTTTTTAACACAACTTGTCCCGACCTTTCTGTTTGCATTGACCATTGATTCAAACTATTGCCGCCTGTTAGCAGCATCAAAATAAAGCCCAATATAAAGCTATCTAATTGTATTTTTGAATCTTTCAATTTTGTAAAAAAACAGCCACTTGGTAAACCCGATAAATCCGTAAAATATCTTTCTTTTAGCAGATGCCATTGACCTAATAATTTTTCTTCGTTAATTTGTCCCATGAGTTGTTTAGTTAGTTATAAAATATGGATGTGGTAACCCAAAATTATAATTTCCTAAGCAACTCTTTTATATTATTATTTCTTTAGTTGACGCACA
>JAYTMW010001018.1:0-6973 GCA_043728105.1 Saprospiraceae bacterium
GCACCTAACCCAATTGGTGAATCGAGGCAAATCAATATCAGTTTGACGAGTGAAAAGGCTTTCAAAGCCAATGTGAAAATTCAGAATATAGCGGGTCAAGTGATGCTTCGTGAAGTCAGAAATTTTGAATTGGGTTCAACAAATCAGACTATGAATTTATCAAGCCTCAGCCAAGGCATTTATATATTATCCATTGAAAATGAGCAAGGGGTTTTAAACAAAAAGATTGTGATTGGTAATTAGAAAACGCTTAAATTTTGATAAAAATACTGAGGGGTGTCTTCCTAAATGGAATGATACCCCTCAGTATTTTTATGATTTTCTAAGATTTAAATTTCCAAATCGAAAATTGTGCATAATTCATTCTAAAGATAGTTTATTTAATCGCAATATACAAACCACTGATAATCAAATTGTTACACTTTTAAATTTCAATAATCAAGTTTTTTTAGCCTCGTTGTTATCATCTTTTTTAAAATTTTTATCAAAAGTATTATAATAATTAAGATGAGCGATATACTTTTGCACTGCGTCGGACGACCAGCTCCTTTTGAACCTCCCCAGGGTGGAAACACAGCAAGGATAAGATAGTTGAGCGGTGTGTCCGGCGTATTTTTTTGTCATCAATCAATTGAGGAAATATATAAGCTCTTACCAATTTACTTAATCGTTAACTCATCTAAATATTCCTTTTCGATAATCACCCATTTTGTAAAACATCTTAAAATCATTTCTGCATTATGAAATTCTTTGTTGACACAGCGAATCTTGACCAAATTCTTGAAGCTAAAGATTTGGGTATTCTTGATGGCGTAACGACCAATCCATCATTAATGGCGAAAGAAGGCATTACGGGTACTAATAACGTGATGAAGCATTACAAAGCAATTTGCGACATCGTCAAAACGGGTGATGTCAGTGCAGAGGTCATCTCAACCGATTTTAAGGGCATGATTGAAGAAGGGCAACGACTTATGGACATTGCTGAAAATATAGTGGTGAAAGTGCCTATGATAAAAGATGGTGTTAAAGCCATCGCTTGGTTTACGGAACACAATATTCCCACAAATTGTACTTTGATTTTCTCGGCGGGTCAAGCTATCTTGGCTGCAAAAGCGGGTGCCACATATTTATCCCCTTTCGTGGGTCGTGTGGACGATATTAGTTGGGATGGTATGGAATTGATAAAGCAAATTGTAGAAATATACATGACTCAAGGTTACAGCACGGAAGTTTTAGCCGCAAGCATTCGTACACCTCTACACATCGTACAAGCCGCTCAAGCGGGCGCAGATGTTGTAACTTGCCCACTTTCAGCTATTTTGGGTTTATTGAAACATCCTTTGACTGACATCGGTTTGCAACAGTTTCTATCCGATCATGAAAAAGTAAAAGCGGCAGCAAAAAATTGAAATTAAATTTATTGATTATGAGCTTTTTAAAAAATAAAATAATTAGTTTTACAGTAAAACTAATTATGTAGCGATTGGATGATTGAATGATGAAGCAGTTGATAAGAATAATCGCTCAATCACTCAACCATCCAATTTTTTTGGCTCTTTGACAATTTTAATGGTAAAATACTGAGGGGGTAAAATTGCGAATTAAAATCCTTTTAAAACCCGTGCCACTGCTCCTTAGCGGTGGCACGAATTGTTACAGCCGCTAAAATTGTCAAAGAGCCATTTTTTTTAAACAATTTTTGAAAAAAACGAACATCAACAGCATAAAATGAATGACATTACACCTATTGCAAAACATATAGCAATTGCTGGAAACATAGGAGCGGGCAAAACAACCCTAACCAATCAGTTGGCCAAGCATTTTTCATGGGAACCTCACTTTGAAGATGTTGAGGACAATCCTTATTTGGCTGATTTTTATCACGACATGCACCGTTGGTCGTTCAATTTACAAGTTTATTTTCTCAACAGTCGCTACCGTCAAGTAATTGACATTCAAACGGGTAATAAAACCATTATTCAAGACCGTACTATTTACGAAGATGCACATATTTTTGCCCCCAATTTGCACGATATGGGTTTAATGAGTACAAGGGATTTTGAAAACTATTTTAGTCTTTTTCAATTGATGATAAAGCAAATCGCTGCACCTGATTTGTTGATTTATTTAAAAGCAAGTATTCCTACCCTCGTTGACCACATTCACACCCGAGGACGTGACTACGAAGGAAGCATTTCCATAGACTATTTAAAAAAATTGAACGAACGCTACGATTCCTTCATCAACACTTACACTGAAGGAAAACTTTTGATTATAAACGTGGATGAATTGGATTTTATCAATCGTCAAGAGGATTTAGGAACCATAATATCGAAAGTTCAAGCAGAATTACACGGACTTTTTTAAGATAAAATTAAGAATGACTGTTCTTAAACATGAAACTAACACGTTACAATTTCGTTAAAACTTAAAAAATACAAAGGGAGTTACTTAGAAAGAGAAAAAAAACTATCTTTGCACGCATTTTTGAAAAAGTTAAAATTTAACAAGATTTAAATAAAATTTAGGTATAATGGCAAAGCAGACCGTACAAAAAGTAGTTGCTACAAAAGTAAGCAAAGAAGATGTGTTGATTGATGTAGCCGAAGTTGGCAAAGACGCACAACATTGGTTAGAAGTTTATAAAAAACCGTTGTTGATAGGCATAGCTGCATTAGTTATTGCAGTAGGAGGTTATTTCGCATGGAACTACAACGTTGCGGGTAATCAGAAAAAAGCAATAATTGGTATGTGGAAAGCTGAGCAGTTATTTGAGCGTGACTCATTTGCGTTAGCGTTAAGCAATCCTGGTGGTGGCTATGATGGCTTTTTAGATATTGCCAAAAAATATGGCAGCACACCCGCTGGTAATACAGCACATTTCTACGCAGGTATTTGTTATCTTAATTTAGGTAAATTTGATGAAGCAATCGCTCAGTTAGATGATTTTTCACCCAACGGTATAATTTCGCCTACCATGAAATATGGTGCTTTGGCCGATGCTTACAGCGAGAAAAAAGATTATTCAAAAGCTTTGAAATTATATAAAGAAGCCGCTGAGTCAGGCAAAGTAGATGATTTGAAAGCATTCTATTTGAAACGTTATGGTATGTTGAGCGAAAATCAAAATGACGTTTCTTCCGCTTTAAGTGCATATCAAGAAATTAAAACTAAATTTGCGACTACTTCAGAAGCCCGTGATATTGATAAATTCATTGCACGTGCAGAAGGAAAGAAAAAATAATAAATAAAACATTCTACATATTCAAAGCGAACCTTATCCAAGGTTCGCTTTTTTTTGGTGATAATTGGAATTCCAATGATTACACCCCTCAGTATTTTTACAGAAAAAGAGAATATACCGTCAATTGAGTGCAGTTTCCTATGATGTATTTACTCACTGTTTTGTGCCTGCCTGCGGCAAAGGCAGGCTTCGCTAAAACAGTGAGTAAATACATCAAATGAGAACTACACCCTTCAATTGATTCTTTATTTGAATATCGAAAAAATTAATTTCAGAAAATAGTACCGTTTACTTTGTAGATAATACCGTTTACTCTATATTTACGCACAGTTTGATATTAAGACGAATCTTATATTGTTTTGATGATTACTTTGATGATAAGAATAGAGACCAAAACTTACACTTTTTATTACCACCAACAATAAAGAAACCAAAGACTCGACAAGCACAATGAACAGCATATAATGAGAAAACTTTTACCTTTTATTTTTGGTGTTTTGACCTTAGTATGGTTGGTTGGAGGCACGGTTTGGTATCGTAGGAACTTTTGTGATGTTCCTATGATAACCCAACCCTCGCCTCCAACTGTATCCATACGTGATGGTTCTCAAACATTGGCAGTGCAAACGCCAATCGTTTTCTCATTTGCTGATTCACGTCCTCTCTTTATGTCTGAAAGTATCATAACGTTAAAAAATGCGGCTGATGCAATCACAGGTAATCGTTACAAAAGCCTTGTCATAAAAGGTTATTATTCTTCAAAAGAAAAAAAGTTGAACCCCTCAGTAGATTTGGGTTTGAAAAGAGCTGAGTCGATAAAAACTGTACTAAAACAATTAGGAGCAATTGATGATGATATAGAATTGCAGTCTTTCAGAAGTGAAAATTTGCAATTTATGAACAACCAACTTCAAGACGGTGTAGAATTTAATATAATCGAAGATACAAAGAACAGTTTTGAAGGTTTGAACTTGAGCTTTTCAACTAAAAAATTCCGATTCAAAGAGACCAAAGAGCTGGAGTCATATTTCAAAGATTTGAAAAATTTTATGGAGATTAATCCAAACATAATTATTGAAATTAAAGCAACAGCAAACAAAATTGAAGGACAAAAAATATCAGAAAGACGTATTAATTTTTTGAAAGATTACTTTAAAGACAACGGATTAAATACAGAACGTTGCTCTTTTATTGCTTCGAAATCAAGCGCAAAAAATGCCTTATTAACTATTCGCAAAAGTGATCTATAATGATTACGCATTGAATAACGAATAAATTATAACAGATGAATTGTACAACCGCTGTTTTTACCTTAATGTCTGGCACCGCTTTATTGTCGTTTGCCACATTATACACCTACAATCGGAATATTTTAGGTGATATAAAACAGAAAATGTCTAATCTGAATGCCGCTTTGACTTCTTTACAAACTGAACGCAGTGAATTAATTAATAAAAACAATGATATGTATGTAGAAACTGCCACCAAAAGCGTCATGGCAGATCAATATAAAGCAGAATTGGAATCACTCAAAGAAACCATCAATCGGTTAAACTATGATAATGAACTTTCGATAACTGGAAATGATAGAGAAAAACTAAGCCTACTCACATTAACCATTAATCGTTTACAGTTTGATAAACAAGTTTTAGAATCAGAAAATAATGTGAAAGTGTCGTCACTTACAGATAAAGTAAATGAATTAGAACAAGAAAACGAACTATTGAAAGTTGAAACTAAAAGAGAGGAATTAACCTCACTTACTGAAAAAATCAATCATTTAGAACTTGAGAATAAACGATTGAAAATGGAAAGTAACCAAGAAGAATTTGAATTGTTGAAAGAAACTGTCAATCGTTTACAAAATGATAATGAATTGTTGATAACCGCTTATCAACAATTAGAAGAGAGAACTTAAGTTTTTAAACTTATAAAAAGAAACTAATTCATAATTAGTGCTGCTTTGTTTTAATCGCAATTGACCGTGGAGGTTTTTTTGCGATTTTTTTTTGAAATACTGAGGGGTATCTAATTGAATTGAAATTTAACTTTAAGTTAATACTGAAAATCTTAGGTTGTTAAAAAAAAAGTGTGAATTTTACATCATAAAAACAATTTAGTTTATGCAACATAATTTCTTAATCCTTAACCAACTTATTTATGTTTGGAATTGACGCAGGTACACTTTCCGCAGGACTTCAAGTCGCCTTTTTCGTTTGTCTCGCAATGGTTTTTCTTTTTGAGTTTGTCAATGGTTTCCATGACACTGCCAATGCCGTTGCCACAGTTATTTACACCAAATCTTTGAAGCCTGTTCAGGCGGTGGTTTGGTCTGGTTTTCTCAATTTTTGTGGTGTTTTTTATAGTAGTTACCTCGGTTTTGAAGCGGCAATGAAAATCGCAAGTTTGCTTCCTGTTGAAGCTATTATCTTACAAGATCCTGCCCACTCGGCGGCCATGATTTTGGCCGTTTTGCTTGCCGCAATTATTTGGAATCTCGGCACGTGGTATTTGGGTATCCCGTGTTCAAGCTCACATACATTGATCGGTGCGTTGCTTGGCGTGGGTTTGGTCTTCTCTACCCTACCCGAAAACTCAAGTAAAGTGGGTGTCAACTGGGATAAAGCCAAAGAAATATTTAGTGCTTTACTTTTTTCTCCTTTGTTCGGCTTTTCTATGGCAATTGTTTTGATGTTCATATTGCGCTCCGTTTTGAAGGGCAAAGACGAAAATAAAGGTCTATTCAAAGAACCCGAACCCGATTCGATGCCCCCAACTTGGATACGTGTGATGCTCATATCAACCTGTTCATTGGTGAGTTTCTTTCACGGATCAAACGACGGACAAAAAGGTATGGGTCTTTTAATGGTGGCTATGATGACATTTATGCCTCTGAAATATGCGCTTTCACCAGAGTTTAATACCCAAACTGTGCAAGCAACTTTAACAAACATTCAAAAAGCATTACCACAGGCTGAACCAAACAATCAGTTTGCACCAAAAGAATTGGGTAAAACATTCGAGACCATCGAGGCATTAAAGCAAGATATTGTCAACGCTAATGATGTGAAATCAAGATTGAGCATCCGAAAACGCATCAGTATTTTGGCTTCAAATATGAAAACGCTTTTGAATGAACCCAATATTATTCAAGATGAAACGAAGAGAAAAGAGATAAGAGCCGATGTGAAAAAATTAGCGGGTTACACGCATTACGTACCACAATGGGCGATTATTTTAGTCTCCGTTGCCTTAGGTTTGGGTACAATGATAGGTTGGAAACGTATTGTTGTAACCATTGGTGAAAAAATCGGAAAACGCCACATGACGTATGCGGAAGGTGCAACGGCTGAATTAATTGCCGCCGCTACCATCGGTTTATCCACGCAATATGGCTTGCCTGTATCCACCACCCACGTATTGTCTTCGGGCGTAGCGGGTGCAATGGTGGCTTCAAAGGGGGTAAAAAACCTTCAAAGAGGCACAATTGCTAACATTGCATTGGCTTGGGTTTTGACGCTTCCTGCAACCATTATTCTTTCTGGCGGCTTGTATTTGTTGTTCCGTTTGTTTGTTTAAAATAATATAACAATAAACAATAAAGGCTTATAACTTATTGATTTTCAATTAGTTATGAGCCTTTTTTTTAATTTTTAAATAAAAAATATTGAACAGTAGCCCCTCAGTATTTTAAGTTGTTTTACCATTTTCTGCAACCGATTTATT
>JAYTMW010001019.1:0-1743 GCA_043728105.1 Saprospiraceae bacterium
GCAATCCAAATCGGATATTTATCAAACTCGCCGACTATAAATTGATTGTAAAATTTATAATGTGTGTAGATGATAGGACGAATGCTATACTCTAATTCAACCAAATAGAGCCATGTGCGTAAGCCTTCAACCACTTGCTCTCTACTCATATTATCAGTTATTTCCACATCAACAACGGGTGGCAAATCGCCGTATTCCATGTCCACGGTGTGGGTGAAATTGCGGGCTTGTTCTTCTGCATCAATTGAAGGGCGGAAAAAGTGATAAGCCCCTCGTTTGATGCCAACCCGCTTCATTTCGAGCCAATTTTCACAATATTTTGTGTCTAAATGTTGCCTCCCTTCAGTTGCTTTCACAAATGCAAAGGCAATACCTTCGCTTGCAACCGTATCCCAATTTATTTTTGCTTGATAATGCGACAAGTCAATACCATGAACTGCATATCCACTTAATCGTTGGGTATCTCCTTCGCATCCGTAGAGAAGGGTTGTAATTATGGCTATTGTAAGAAGACGTTTCATTTTAATTTTTGAAATATAAATATTGAACATAGGATTATGGGAATCGTTGACTAAAATGTGTCATTTTTTTAAAACACAACTTTAACTAACAACGTTTAACATATAACAAATTTCATTCAAAATTAAGCCTTTTTAATTTCTTATGGCTACTCTATTTTTATTTTTTATTAAATTATTAAAAAAAAATGATTTAAAGCATTGACAATCAATGGTTTAAATCACTTTTATCCTCTATTAATGACTTGTTAAAGTTCTATTAAAGTTACTTACTTGATATTATACCTTACTCAAAAAACGAACCAAGCTTCGTTTTGCAATCGGTAAAATCGTTTCTTCCATCGGGAAAGGCGTTTTTACTTCAATGGCATACACGGCAGGAACGGGCAAAGTTGTATTCATTTTCATCAAATCCACCTTGATATTTTCATACGTATTGACAAAATTACGTTCCCACTCATTGATAAAACGAGACTTAATGGCTCTATATTTATCGTGTTGTTTTTCAAAAATACTCAAGTAATAATGATAAACTCGGGTGTACCGATAACCTTGGTGACTCAAAAGGAAGTACCCCTCAGTATTTTGAAGTGGCAAAATGCCAATGGGCGTTATGGATAAATTTTCTTCAACCTGATGATAAATTTCCGTGCCCATGTCAATGGTTTTCTTAATTTTATGCGACGCATAGAGCGTGATGTCTTCCAATTCAGACATCAGTTCGTCGTCGGCAATCATTTCTTCATACAATATTTCTAATTTTTGAATCTGAATACCCGTCAAGCGTTTCGGAAATTGTTGTTGCAAAAAACGTTTGTTTTCCTTAAAAGCGACGATATTGTTGTAGTGAAAAATAACATCGGCAAGATGCGGATACAGTTTTTGTTCGTTAAATTGGGTGCTAATCTGTTGAAGATATGCCAAGAGCAAATACTTTTTTGACTCAAAATCAATGTTGCCTTCAACAAACCATGTTTCTGATAAATTCATAATTGTGCTTTTATAGTTTTGTGAAAAAATAAAATAAAGCATTATTAAATATTAGAAGTGAAGTTAAGCCAAATTTATATTTTTGTCAAGTAACAAGTAAATAATAAATAGGTCATTTTTTTTTTAACACATAGTCCTCGGGAGTTGTAAAACTCCAACTAATATACAGATAACTAAAAATTATAATTTTTAAACAATTGAAAATCAATGATTTATAATTTGTTATATAGGAGGC
>JAYTMW010001020.1:0-5823 GCA_043728105.1 Saprospiraceae bacterium
AAGAGAAAAGTTATTAAAAATAAAGAACATGAATCGAATGATTACCTTAATTTAAGTTTAATTTTTATCAAACATTTTTTTTAATCATTTTAAAAAATTATTATTTCTATGAAGAATTTAGTTAAGGTTTTCGCATTCATGAGCGTACTTTTTGTTTTCGCTTGCACAAAAGACAACAGTGTTACAGCTACGAGTACAGCCGATGACATTCAATCAAACGCCATCAACGAAATCACGGCACTCACGACCAATGGTGGTGACACAAGCAAAGGTGGCGACCGTGGCTGCGGCAACAAAGGTGGTTTTGGTAACATGGGCAAAGGTCAGCACAAGCATCCAGAAGGTGTGAAAGGTGATTCAATCGCTTTTAAAGATTTGCCAGCCGCTGCACAAAAGACATTGACGGATTCGGGTTTTGTGACCAAGATTCTCCGCATTTTGAAAACGACTGAGGCTGATGGCACAATCCGTTATGTTGTTCGTTTCACGGATAGAAAGCACATTCATTTTGATGCTGCGGGTGCTATTCTCACATTGTCTTCTCGTCAACACGCTTTCACCGCCATCACCATTGATGATTTGCCTGCTGCCGCTAAAGCCAATCTTTTGGCCAGTACAGATGCGTCTAAAGTAACACACGTTATAAAAATTTCTAAGCCCGATGGCTCAGTTGAGTATGGCGTGCGCACGATTGACAATAAAGAATTTCGCTACGATGCCAACGGTGTGCTTTTGCCAAATCCAGAAAGAAAAAAGAAACACCACTAATCTGTGACCTGTTTGAAGTTCAAAGTGGGATTCTTTGTTATCAGAATTTAAGTTTTTTCATGATATAGGTTTTAGGTTTAATGTTGTTGAAAAAGCGAAGGCTAAAATTAGCCTTTGCTTTTTTCAACAGTTTTGATTAAATTTTGTTATGTGATATATTGATAATTAAACCATTGCAATAATAAAACATGGAAAGAAGAGAATTTTTAGAAAAATTAGGTCTCGGGGCTGCTTTCGTTATCACCACCGCTTGCTTGCAATCTTGCTCAAAGGACTCATCGGGGCCAGTTGATTTTACCCTAAATCTGGATGATGCCGCCAACTCTGCCTTGAAAACAAACGGTGGTTACGTCATATCAAACAACACCGTAGTGGCTCGTACGCTTGCGGGCGAATACGTAGCCGTTCCCGTGAAATGCAGTCATCAGGGTCTCAATCAAGTAGCCTATCGCAAGAGTACCGATACTTTTTATTGCTCGGCACACGGCGCAGAGTTTAGCCTCACGGGCGGCGGTTTGAATAGTAATGGCAAAGATGGTTTGGCACTTTATAAAACAACTTTGACGGGTACTTCTTTGAAAGTGGTTTCATAAAGTCATTTTTTTGATAAAAATACTGAGGGGTATCGTCTTGTTGCAGACGATACCCCTCAGTATTTTCATCACGGTTGAAAATGCACATAATTTTAACACGAAAACGAATAATTTTCTCATATTTCGATTTTTTATTCAATCGAATCTTATGCAAACTTTCACTCAAGAAAATTTTGAAGCAATCTGTCAAATCTTAGCCACAAAAGACGCTGATTTCCGACGCATCATTGACACCCACGGCATCCCGCCCATGTGGACACGAGAGCCTACGTATGCAACTTTAATCCACATTATTTTGGAACAACAAGTATCCATAATGGCAGCAAAAGCTTGTTTTGAAAAACTGAAATTTAAGATAGGAAAAGTAGAACCAGAATACGTCTTAGCCTTGACGGATGAGGAGTTGAAAGCGTGTGGTTTCAGTCGTCAAAAAATGGGTTATGCAAGAATTTTGGGGCATGAAATACTGAGGGGGTCATTGGTTTTAGAAAACTTGCAATACCTTGATAATGAACAAGTTAGGTCAGAAATAAAGCGCATGAAAGGCTTGGGCGATTGGTCTGCCGACATATTTTTGATGTTTGCCCTGCAACGTTCGGATATATTTCCCATGGGCGATTTAGCCTTGGTGAATGGCTTAAAAACGGTTAAAAATCTGCCCAAAGAAACGCCCAAAGAAACCCTTTTAGCCCTCGCCGAAGCTTGGCGACCTTATCGCTCGGTCGCTACTTTTTTGCTGTGGCATGATTATATTGTTCGGAAGGGGATTGTGCTTTGACCCCTCAGTATTTTGTCACTAATTGTACTAATTTGGGGCTACTAATTTATCGAATTTACGAATTTACGAATTTTAGTTTTGGGTTGTTTTTTCTTTTGATTTTCCCCAAAGGAAGATGAAGCCGTAGTTCCAAAAGCGAGGGGAAAGTAGAATATTGAATGAATTTCTGACAGATAAACTACCATAATAACTTGAATAAGAATATTCTGCTTGACCAAATCCTGTAAAGATTAAGAACTTGGGATGGATATGGTAATACAATTGAGGTTTAATGTTAGCAAAGTATTCAATAGTTTGGTCTCGAAAAACCAATCTCCTACTATTGTCATAGTATTGAATAAAATTTTTCCCAACACCTATATTAAAATCTATTCCAATGTAAAACTTGCTTCCTAAACTGCGTAAAGCACCTATTCCAATTGATGCGTTAAATCCTTCTCCATCGTTTGTTGTGCCATTAGAAGAATTTGAATAGCCTAATAATAATGACAAATAAGTATTTTCCTTAAAGAAAAAGCGATTGGTCGTTAACACATTGAAGTTACTTGTTTTTTCTGTACTTGAAAAACCAACATATTGTGGCGTTAGGTCATATCTATACTGATCTAACTGAAAATTCAACCCCACCTCACTCATAATTTTCCCCTTCGGAATTTGAGCAAAAAGGCAAGACGCAAAGCAAAATAAAGCGCATGTTAAAAAAGGTTTCATCTTAAAATTAAATTTTAAAGTGCGTAAAAATAATATCTGTAAATATATAAAAGAACGAAAACGACCCCCTCAGTATTTACGTGTATTTTAGTTAAATTTTTCATAAAAAAATAGGTTCTATAAAACATGAGCGTTTTATAGAACCTATAATCTGTTTAAAATCAATGTTTTATGACTGTTTAATATTTTTTTCAAGTAAATCCAATAACTCAATATCTCTGTTCTCTTTGATTGAGCGAAGTAATTGACTTGCATTATCTTGTGTGATTGACAACATGATAGAGCCAATAAATTTGCGTTCTTCATCTGATTTGGTTTTCAGAAATGATGACAATTTTTCTTTAAATTGCTTTGATTTTTCAACCGAATCCATACTTGTGAAAAGTTGAAGTATCGCTTCAAAACTTATATTATTTTGACTTATTGTTGTTGTCATTGTTTATGAATTTGCTTTAAAAAATTTACGAATATCAATCATTTCATCTAATATACGATCAATTGCTTCTTCCCTTTGTCTTTTTGTTATTTTTAATTCACTTGAATAGATAACCATTACATCTAATTGTTGAATCAGCAAAATGTATTTACGTTTACGTTGTTCAATTTCCGTCATAATGTTGGTTTTGTTTTATTTTCTTAGTTATGTTACTTTCAAATTCCCAAGATAAAGGTAAATTAAAGTCTATCAAATTCAAAATTTTTCATAAAAAAAAGCCCCATAAAACACAATCGTTTTATGGGACTTATAAATCATTCAAAACCAAAAACTTATTGTTGTTTTACTAATTTTTCAGTAACAATCAAACCTAATTCACGGCTCCAAAGTTGGATGAAATAAATGCCGTTAGAAAGGTTTATTGAGTTTAGTGGAATACGATTGTAGCCTTCTTGTATGTTTACTTTTGAGTTAGAAACCTGCTTACCTGTTATGTCTGAAATGGTTACATTGCCATCAAAATTTTGAGGACTATTTACCATCATTTCTGCCTCACTCAACGTTGGATTTGGAACTAATTTCGACGTTAAAACTTGTCCATTTAACTCAACCGTTTGGGTTGACAAAGGGCAATCGCCCGTCAAAGTTGTACCAAATTGACCTCTAATTTCACCACCTGCGTTGGCGGCAGTATGAATATTGAAGTAATGTAAACCATTTAAAGCAGAATCCGCAATAGTGGTTCTTGCAAGCGAAATTGTTGTGTTGATGGTACTATTTCCGAAGAAATCAGTTGTTAAGGGTATCAAAACACTACCATTTGAGCTTTTTGCGCCTATGTGTACGTGGGCAGTTGAGACCGTCAAACCTGTTTTAGCGGCTTGAATGGTCGCAATTGATTTGAGTCTATCAAAAGTCATAATCGCAGTGGCTTGTCCGTTGGAAGTGACCGCAGGAACTTCTTGTCCGCCGCAAATATCCGCTACAACACCATCGAGTAAAACGGTCGAAATTTGACCTCTTATTTCACCGCCAGCGTTGGCAACAGTGTGCATATTGCTGTAAGATTCCCCCCTCAGTATTTTGGTAATATCAGCAGGTGTGATAGCTAAAGTACCAGAATAAAAATTCGGAATGGTTGCATTGACGGCTCCAGGATTAAGGATTACGCCACCCGTTCCAGTGACTAAGCCGCCATGTATGTGGGCTGCATTTGGGGTTAAACCCGAACCCAGAATACCAAAAGTAACGGAGTCGAGGTTGTGATGAATTGAGCCAACAACAATGCCTCTTGCAGTAGTCGTCACAGAAGGCACTTCTTGTGAACCGTCCATCAAAGCATCGAAACCAATGCCAATCTCATTTTTATCGAGCTGCCCTCTGATTTCACCCGTTGGGTTTGCTGCCGTGTGAATATTAGCGTACACATTTCCAGCCGTAAGACTATCAATAAATGCCGCATTGACATCCAAAACACCCGTCAAAACATTGCCTGTGATTGTTAAAGCATAAGCGACACCACCACTCCTGTTGGCTGCGCCAAAATGTAAATGCGCCACCGAAATTGCACCCGACAAGCCATTTACGACGATTTTATACTCCAATTTTGTATTGTTTTGAGACAAAAATAAGGATGCTGCGCCAAATGCGGGTGTCGTGACAACGGGTATTTGCTTTGAACCTAACATACGAGATGTGTAATGCGTAGCTCTTTCTACCTTCAATTGTCCACGGATTTCACCGCCCGAATTTGCCGTCGTGTGAACATTCAGATAAATACTGTCTTTCAAAATTGCGGGTAGCAAGACTGCGGCTTGGGCAGCCGTGAGCGTAATGTAAAGACGGTTGTTTTTAACACCTGAAATAAGATTTTGAACAACGTTGCCAATTGCCCCTTTGATGCCTTTATGAAAATGGCATCCTGTGATTGGCCCACTAAGACTATCGAAAACGGCATTAATGACCATTGTACCATTTTCTTCAACAGTCATAATCATTAATCCTTTGGCTTTGGTAGTTACAGCAGGGGTTTCTTGTGCGCCACTGAGCTGTGCCGTCACGTAATAACGGGCATCTTTGGCAAATAAAGTCATTGAAAAAAAGCATAATAAAAGGCTGAGCGTAATAAACTTTTTGTAAAGTTTGAGCATGTTGTTAGAATTTAAACGTGATTAAAAAGAGGATAAATAATTAAAAAAAATAGCAAAAAGCTATACAGTCAACTACGTATTTTATAGGGTTAAGGTTTTCTCTAATATTAAAATAAATGAATAAAAACCACTTTCACTACGGCATAAAACTGCAGTTGGTTGAATAAAACAGACAATTGGTTGAAAAAGAATGTTAAGTTTAGAACTTGTTTTTAACTTTGAAATATTTCCCTCAGCAATTTCGTACATGGAAAAATAGAACCACAGATGATACAGATTAAGCAGATTAACGCTGATTTTTTTCTATTTTAACTAAAAAATCATGTTTAAATCAAAAGAAATCACTGAAAATCAGTTTAATCAGTATCATCTGTGGTTCTATTTTTT
>JAYTMW010001021.1:0-2201 GCA_043728105.1 Saprospiraceae bacterium
TACCCAAATTAGTCTTTATATTTTCTTTAATCAAGACAAATTTTTTGAGAAATAATAGATTATTTAAAAAGAATTAAACGCAGAGTAAAGGAAATAGAATGACTAAGTTGGGTAGATTATTTTTTGTTTAACGCCTTATATGTGTTTAGAATGTGTAAAAGTTGTCTTGACCCTAACTTTTCAATATTTTGGTTAAAAATACTGAGGGGGTGCAAATCTCACACATGCACCAACCTCGTAGCATAAGAAGGCGGCTCAACACGAATTACCTCTTTATTTGTAGAAGGCAAAAACTGCCACGGCGTAACTTGATTCGTCCAATCAAAAGCATTTTTGGCTAAATAGCGACGACGAAACTCAACGGGTGTGCAATGACGATATTTTCTAAAAAGCCGATTGAAATTTGCAAGATTGTTGAAACCCGATGCGTAGCAAATTTGACCAATCGTTTCGTCGGTATCCAACAACACTTTGCAGGCATGACCTATCCGAATATCCACTAAAAATTGGGTAAAACTTCTGAATGCAAACTTTTGAAAAAAATGACTGAATGCGGAATCACTCATGCTCACTTGTTTCGCCACATCGCATATCCGTAGATCTGTTTTGTCAAAATTTTTCAAGATATAACCATACGCCGTTTGAATGCGGTTGCTATGTGTGCTTAACACTTTTGAAGAAAAACCTTCGCTTGATAAAAATTGGGTTTCAGCTGATTTTGACAGCAAATCAAGTAGTTGAAGAAACTCGACGACGTTTAAAAACCCCTTATCTTCCGTCAAACTTTTCATAAAATGAGTGGCTTCTTCAAGGGTTTTTCCATGAAATTTGATGCCTTCACAAGCATTTTGTAACAATTCACGGATTTTACCAAAACTTTCTTTCTGAAAAAACTGCCCATTGATTAAGCCCATAGCAAACTGAATGGTGATGACTCGATAGGGTTGACCACTATTTTGAAGGGCTACATCGCCGTCCCATTTATGATACAAATAAGGCCCAATTAAAACCAAATCGCAATCGGTGTAGCGTTCCGTAGAGTCGCCCACGATGCGTGTGCCCGACATGCCTATGATGAGATTTAATTCGTATTCGGGATGGTTGTGAATGGGGTAATCAAATCCATTGTTGCAAGAATCCAAGACGACGAAAACGTCGGGAGCTTTTAGCGGTGTAATCTCTTGATAAATATTCATTTGGCAGAATTTTATGCGTTACAACCTCACAAACGCAATGGAGTACTAACCTAAAATTATAACTTTCCTAAAAGTACCATATTCCTGCATAATAGTATCAAGGTTGGCTCATAAAAGTATAGACCTTTAACATTATAAATGAAAATAATGTTTTATGGGTCTAACTTCGATACTAAATATACTATCAACGGCGGTTTTTTGTCGTGCTATTAGTAAGGTGTGCTTCACGCTTTCCTTATTGGTTTTTATCCTACCTATTATACATGCTCAAAAACAGTCTGTATCAGGCATCGTCATTTCTTCCGAAGATCAACAGCCCGTTGTGGGTGTTACGGTTTTAGAAAAGGGTACGCAGAACGGAACACTCACAAATACTGAGGGGGTGTTCAAAATTGAGGTCACGTCATCGGAAGCCATTTTGATTTTTACATCCATTGGTTTAGAAAATTTAGAAATACCCGTTCAAGGCAAAACGACCCTTAACGTAACGATGACAGTAAGCAATGCGCTTTTAAAAGACGTGGTTGTTACGGGTTATAAAAAAGAAATTAGATCGAATGTCTCCGCCGCCATTGCTTCGGTGAAAGGAAAAGACATTGAAAAATTGGTCGTATCGGGTGTAGAACAAGCCTTGCAAGGGCAGGCACCGGGCGTAATGGTCACGCAAGTGACGGGTGCGCCTGGTGATGACATCGCCGTGCGCATACGTGGGGCAGGTACGTTGGGCAACAACAATCCACTTTTTATTGTGGATGGTGTTCCGACCACGGGCAATATCAATATGTTTTCTGTGTCTGATATTGAGTCCATTGAGGTTCTGAAAGATGGTGCGGCGGCGGCAATATATGGTTCAAGAGCCGCCAATGGGGTAGTGGTGATTACAACAAAAAGAGGTAAATCAGGCAAACCTCGTTTTACTTTTGATGCTTTCACGGGCATTCAAAATGCTATCAGTTTGCCTAAGTTGCTGAATGCAAAAGACTATTTGACCATTCGCAACGAAGC